>JAIPER010000029.1 GCA_021737115.1 Desulfohalobiaceae bacterium | reverse complement strand
GCCTTTACAATATTTCGGATGTATATGTAATCTATTCATAATGCCGGATATTTCAGGTGTTTTTCAGGTCCCGGTAATAACTGTCCATCAGGTACACGGCCGCCATAGGATTATGCCCCAGGAGCCGGTCCTTGGCCGCCAGGACCGTGCACAAGGCCTCGGCATGTTTCAAGACCAGGGAGTCATGACCCACGCACAGACCAAGCAAAATATTGAAGTCGGTCTGCGCATCGTTGAGCACAAAGGCCTGGGCAATGGGATTGCACATGGCCTCCATGTTGCCGGGGGAAAGCTTCTGCTCATCACGCAGCCCGATTGTCTCCTTGGGGATACGTCCCACTTTGCAGACGACCGAGATCATCTCGAAACCCTGCTGTTCAAAGAACCAGCCTACCTTTTGCGCCTCAGGTCTCAAACCGATACAAAACAACAGTCCCAATCGCTGATAGTTCATCTTGCGGGCGAATTCAGCTATCTCTAAAATCCTGGGCTTGATGGGCTTGAGATGATCATAGCCAAGTTCTTTATTGCCATATCCTTCGGACTCCTGAATAGAGGCTTGCCGGGCAAATTCGTATATGGAGGGATCATTATAAACCTCCAGGGCCTTTTTGACGCTCTGTGTACTGTGCTTGGTTGGACAACCGGCAGGAGCCTTGCCGTCTTCTTTTTTGCAAAGCCGTTCCGCTACTTCAATCGGGCATTGTGCACAATTCGAATGTTTCTCTTTCATTGCATTCTCGTTTTGATTTACATTTTCTGATGCTGTTGCCCCCCCCATTAAACGTGGTGCAACAATCTAGAGGGCCTTTCCTGCTTTCAAGGCAGCAACCTCCTCTTCTTGCCGGCCTAAAAGGTGCGTAAGAACCACATCATTTGCAGATCCCACCGGCATTCCCGGGAACTGTATGTGCCCAGGCGACTGCAGGAGTCGAAAGGGGACATTCGGGATCTTCAAAGTTTTGCCGCTCACTGGATCTTCGATTGCGATAAAGGATTCCCTGGCCTGGTAATGCGGATCTTCCGCAATATCGGCCATGGTATTGATGGTGCCGATGGTTACCCCCAGGCTGTCGCATTGCTTGATGACCTCATCCAGGGTCATACTCCCGATCCAGTCGGCAATGACCTGATTGACGATTTTCCGGTTCTCGTCCTTAATACGTTCCTCATTCGTGCTGAAACGAGGGTCTTCGTTCATCTCCGGATGACCAGCCGCTTCAAAAATCCGCTCACAGGCCTTTTGGGCGGACCCGGACAGGCTGACCCAGCGTCCCTCTTTGGTCTGATAGCTGTTGCGCGGGGCGACATAACTCAGTTCATTGCCTTTGGGCTGCGGGATCGTTCCAGTCAAGGAATAGGAAAGAAAATCCGGGCCCAGCATACCGAAAAGCGGCTCATACAAGGAGATATCGATCTCCTGACCGCCGTATTGACCGCGCTTTTGCTTGCGCAGGGCGATCATGATGGCCAGGGCCAAATTTGTCCCTGCGATGAGATCGGCCAGGGCCAGTGGCGGGTTTGTTGGGGGTCCGCCAGGATGGGCATTTAAGTAAACGAAGCCGCTATAGGCCTCGGCCAGGGTCCCGAAACCGGGGCGCGACGCATAGGGTCCGCTTTGACCGTAGCCGCTGACGCTGCCGATGATCAGCCCGGGATTGGCCTCAAGCAGCATGTCTTTCCCAATACCAAGTTTGTCCAGGGCTCCTGGCCGCATATTTTGCGTCAGGACATCAGCTTTGTTGACCAGTTCAAAAAAAATCTCTTTTCCTTCCCTTGTCTTTAAATTCAAGGTCATCGGAAATTTGTTCCTGGCGAAAACCGCCCAGAATGGCTGGACCGGCATATCCGGACCTGCCGCCCAGTTTCGGATACCATCAGGAACCATGGGATTTTCCACCTTGATGACCTGCGCTCCGTAATCGGCCAGCAGGGTCGCGGCAAAAGGCGCAGCAATCAAGGACGCCATGTCGATAATACGCACCCCGGACAACGGCAGATCCTGGTCTTCCTGGCTTTTGAGCTGATTTTCAAAAAAGGCATTCAAATCCATTTTGTTCTCTCACTTTTTATATGTTCCTCTAAATTGTGTCTATTCGATTGTCGACAATGGGTCAAGTCCCCGGTTCTGTCGTTTCAAGAGCTTATATTTCTTGAAGGTATTTCAAAAATTTATCTTTGGCCCACTCGATATGCTGCCTCACAAAATTTTCGAGTTCCACCGGCTGTGTTTCCTCGGTCTTAAACATCTCCAAAATGTTCTCATGAACTCGATAGGCCCGTTTCAGGTCTTCCTGAAAGTATTTGTACGAAAACTGAAACCACAAACTTTGTGTTCGTAGATTGAACAATACATCCCGCAAAATTTTATTTTCGGATTTTTCAATGAAAAATTCGTGAAATACGGAATGCTCCTTCCAAAATCGCATGGAATCATGTTTTTCAGCAGCGGCTTCCATGTCGAGGAGCTTTTGCTCCAGATCGTTCAAAAAATATTCATCCCTGTTCTGATAGGCCATTTTGGCAGCCAGTCCCTCCAGGGTGGCCCTGACCGGGAAATTTTCTTCGATATCCCTCTGGGATAAGCTTTTGACAAATGTCCCTTTTCTGGGGATGATCTCAACCATGCCCATTTTTTCCAGCTTACGAAAGGCCTCTCGAATAGGGGAACGGCTGATGTTGAATAATTTCTGATACTCGAGTTCGACTAGCTGTTCTCCGCTTTTGATCTCCCCTTCCAAAACAGCCTTTGTCAGGATATTGGTGATTTTTTCAGCTAAGACGAGATTCTCGAACTTATATTTTTTCGGATCGAGCATAGTCAAGTTCCATTTTTTGGGGGGGTGAATATGTGTCAGGCTTCTCCTAAAGCGTATTCGAGGGCGGCATCTGCATGGATCGCGGCCGTATCCAGCAACGGCGCCGCCGAATCCTCTTGTCGGATGAGCAGGGGGATCTCGGTGCAACCGAGAACGATGCCTTCCGCCCCGGCCCGGATCAATCCCTCGATAACCCGGAGATAGGTGATTCTGGAGGCCTCCTCGATTCGCCCGCGAACCAGTTCCTGGACGATGATTTCATGAACCCGCTGCTGCTCGTCGAAGCCGGGTACGAGGACCTGCAGTCCGTTCTGCTCCATACGTTCCTCACGATCTGCAGCAACCTTGACGACACGCAGCAGACCCGAGACCTTTTGTTTCAGGATCCTGACATATAGGTCTCTCGGATAGGAGATCATAGCCAGGCGATCCGATGCTTAGACTTTCTGTTTCTAATCGATTGTCGACAAAAAGTCAACCTCTTTGGAAGTGAACCTTCCGGAAATGCTCTTCTTGAAGAATTCCACAGAATTCAGAGCAGTTATACTGGAGATCGTATTCAATTTTTTCCTTGACATGTTTATTCCCGATAAATACATTGTCGACAGTAAGACTGTTGAAAAGGGAATGGGTCGGTTTCGATACAAAACACGGAGCATGAGGTATGATGAAATTAGATGCCAAAAAAATAAATAAAAACCTCTTCGAGGGATATAAATGGCCGACTCGGGGGCCGGAATCTGATCGAAACAACACCCCCTATGGATGCTTGAGTTTGGTTGACCAAATCGCCCAAATACTGAGCGAGAAGATTCTAACTGGTGAGATCAAAGGAGGATCCCGACTCAACGAAGAGCAGTTAAAGGTTGAATTCGGCATAAGTCGTACCCCCTTGCGGGAGGCTTTCAGGATATTGGATAAAAAAGGTCTGGTCGAGGTCCTGCCCAGGAAGGGTGTCTTTGTCAAAAGCATCAGTAAAAAAGACATCCAGGAAAATTTTCCAGTTCGGGCGAACCTGGAGGGTCTGGCTGCTGTGTTGGCTTATCCGCATTTGAAAGAGCAGGATGTCAAGCACATGGAAGATGCCCTGGAGGCCATGAAGCAGGCGTCTCAAAAAAGGGATTTTTATGAGTACACTTTGAATCATAAAGATTTTCATGAAATTTTCATAAGCGCCTGCAAGAACGATGTCCTGATTACTGCGCTCTACAATCTGAGGATGCATACATTGTGGCATCGATACACCTTCCAATATTATCAGCAGGATTTTAAAGAATCGATACGCTTGCACAGAAAAATCCTCAACCTCTTTGCCAGTGCCAATACCTCCTTGCAGGAGTTGGAACATGTGGTTCGATATCACATTGAAATAGCCATGGAACCTTTTCTGTCAGCGATGGACAAGCTCGAAAGCACGACGGATGAACCACAAACCCTATTTACATAACAGGTATGAAAGGATGGGATTGAATACTGAAAAAAACACTGAGCCGTTTCATCTGCAGGTCTTGAACGCCCTGCCTGGTGTTTCCTACTACGCCCGAACCAGAGGGCCGTCGTTTGTCACGGCTTGGGCCCACAGGATTTCCGGACTGATCCTGGTCGGGTATTTGCTCTTTCACCTGCTGACCCTGTCCCTGCTGGCCCAGCCAGAGCAGTTCGAGGCCAAAATGTCGATCCTCGACACACCCTTTTTCGCCCTGCTGGAGTTTCTCCTGGCCATACCCTTGATCTTTCACGCCTTGAACGGTGTCAGGCTCATGCTCTATGAACATTTTACCGAAAGAGATAACGTCTTCATGCTCCACTGGCTGGGCAGCCTTGGGTTTTTGTATATTCTGCTGCTTGGTCTGTTCATGTGGATGGGCAGTCAAACCGTCTCCGCCCTCTTCTTCGGGATGTCGGTCCTGGCCGCTAGCCTGCTGACAACCGGTTTTCTCTTTCAGAAAATATGGTGGACTACAAAGGATGTCTGGTGGAAGCTGCAACGGCTGACTGCAGCCTTCTTGCTGATTGTTTTGCCGGGGCACATGCTGTTCATGCACCTCAACTATGCCCTGGGTCACCAGGCCGGCATCATCATTTCCCGAATGGGGCTTCCCTTTATGCAGTGTTTGTATCTGCTCACCGTTGTCAGTGTTCTATACCATGCTGTCTACGGCCTCATTTCCGTCATTCAGGATTATGTGGAAAAACGACTGCTGCGATTCGGATTGATCATCGGGCTGCTCCTGTTCACGATCTATTTTTTGTTTCTCGGTCTCAGACTGACTTTTTTCATCGCCTGATGGGAGGTAGTTCATGTCCCAAGCCATCCAAGCACACGAAGTTATCAATAAGGATGTTCTGGTCCTCGGAGCCGGCGGAGCAGGCTTGAGGACTGCGGTTCAGATCTTAAGCCGCAGGCCCGAGACTTCGATTGCTGCAGTGACCAAGGTCTCCAGCCCCCAAAAATCCCACACCACCACCGCCCAGGGGGGCGTGGCCGCGGTCGATCCCAAAGACCGGCTGGATCGACCTGTCTATCATATGTTCGATACCTGGAAGGGATCCGACTGCAGTGCTGATCAGAACGTCATCAAGACGATCGTTGATTCGGCCTGGGAACAAATTCTGTGGCTGGATGCCCATGGCCTTCATTTTACCCGCAATGAAGAAGGCCGATTCAGCAAACGGACCTTCGGCGGGCACACCCTCGACTTCGGAGGTCCCAGCGCCTTTCGGGCCATTTTCGAGGCCGATCGCACCGGCAAAGGCATCATGGACACGGTCTGGTCCGAAAGCTTGAAAAACAAGGTACTGTTCATCAATCAGAGCCTGGCCACTGAACTCCTCTTCAGGGACGGCCGCTGCATAGGGGCAGTCCTGTTTGAAGCTCCCAAAGGGACTTTTACGGTTGTCTTGGCCAAAGCAACCGTGATCAGCACGGGCGGGCTCGGGCAGGTCTATAAAATCACCACCAACTGTAGGCAAAACACGGGAGACGGACTGGCCCTGGTCTTGCGGGAAGGCCTGCCGGTCATGGACCTGGAAGCCGTCCAGTTTCATCCCACTGGCATCGTCGGTCCCGGCATCCTGGCCAGTGAAGCCTTGCGGGGCGAAGGAGGCATTCTCCTGAACAAGGACCATGAGCCATTTATGGAGAAATACGCCCCTAAAATGAAGGATCTCGCCCCGCGGGACCTCGTGGCCCGCTCCATCGAAACCGAGATCCGGGAAGGCAGAGGGATAGTCAATTCTGATCTTAATCTTCCCCATGTCTGGTTGGATATCCGGCATCTCTCCGAATATGTGCACAAGGTAAAACTACCTGAAATAACAGGTTTTTTCTCAAAATTCATCGGCATTGACCCCAGAACAGACCTCTGCCCAGTGCGGCCTACCGTGCATTACCAGATGGGAGGCATTCCCGTTAACGTGTTCGGAGAGGTCCAGCAATCGCCGGACCAGATCATGCCCGGACTATATGCGGTGGGAGAGTCTGCCTGTGCCAGTTTCCACGGCTTCAACAGACTGGCCACCAATTCGCTCCTGGAATTGTTCACCATGGGAAAAGTCGTCGGTGACCGGATTGCGGGTTATCTCAGGGAAGCACCTGAACCCGGGGGGAAGCCAGCTCATTTCGCCGAGAAGACATCGGCTCTGTTTTCTGGATATCTGGAAGCCCGGGGGGCGGATAATCTCTGGTCCATACGCGAAGCCCTGCGAGAGGTGATGACCGAGAAATGCGGGGTCTTTCGCAACGAACAGCAGATGAGCGAAGCCATAGAAGCTCTGAAGGAACTTGGACAACGGACCCGCAAGGTTGGCCTGACCAGCTCATCCCTGGTCATGAATCAGGAGCTCGTGGATCGTTTCGAACTGGACAACCTGTTGACCGTGGCCATGACCATAGTTGTCGGAGCCCTGGCCAGAAAGGAATCCAGAGGAGCGCATTCCCGGGAGGACTATCCGGAACGTAGTCACGATTATCAACATCATACCTTAGCCTACAAACAGGAAGATGGGGGCATTGTGCTTGGTAAACGCGATATCGACATGAGTCTGCACCAGGAAGGAGGAGAGCATGCAGGTCAATTCGGACTGCTTGAGAGGAAATACTAGCCAGTGAGGACGATTTAATGAACACAAGACAGACCCTTGTTTTGAAAATTCATCGCTACAGTCCCGAAAACAATCAAGCCTGGGTCCAGGATTATCAACTGAAAGTCAGCGGCATGCTCCGCTTCACGGATGTACTCAGAAAGATCAATCAGGAACAGGATCCTGGCCTGGCCTGGACCTCATCCTGCGAACACGCTCAGTGCGGAAGCTGCAGCGCCATAGTCAATGGCAAACCTTTGCTTCTGTGCGAGCTTCTGGTCAAAAAAGCTGTCGAGCGGTTCAAGACCACCACCTTTGTTCTTGAACCGCTCACAGTCGCTCCGGTGCTTCGCGACTTGATCGTGGACCTGGCTCAGGCCTATGAACGAGTTCATCAGGCCAAACCGTTCATCATCGATCCAGCGGGACCGCCTGCGGAAGGTGATGAACTCAGGATACAGCCGCAGATGATGGATCACTATGTTGAGGCCACCAGATGCATCAACTGCTTTTGCTGCGCCCAGGCCTGCATCAGCAGGCCCGGCAATTTTTTAGGTCCAAACGCCATGATGGCCAATATCGTTCGTATGCTGGATCCCAAAGAACAGGCCAAAGACGAACGGCTGGACATCCTTTCTGCCGGAAACGGACTGGCCCGCTGTCACACTGCCCGGGCCTGTTCCTTTGTCTGTCCCAAAGAGATCGATGTCGCCCATTTTTTGGCCTTGGGAAAACAGGGAAAAATGTCGTGAATCGAGTCTTGCAAGGGATTCTTCCCTATCTGGTCAATCAACTTGATCAGACGGGGCGCCTCCGAGGTAGATGTGTGAGTTTTCGTCCAAACACTACATAGGAAAATGCTTCAGCGTTTGCTGGATTACATATATTGCCTGCAAAGTCATTATCCGGAGGAACTATGCACGAAACAGCTCAATTCATGACAAAATGCATGAAAATTAACCTGGAAGACTTTACAGAGGACCTGGTCGACAGGGTGAGGTATTTTCTACTCGATTATATTGGGGTCGCTGCAAGAGGGGCTCAGACTGAATCGAGCTTCTCTGTCCAAAAGAGCCTGGCACAGCTGCAGCTGAACGAGCAGCCTCGGGGCAGCACCGTCCTGGGGACCTCTCTACGTGCTGATCTGCCAATGGCGGCTCTGTTCAATGGAACAGCCGCCCACTCCCTGGAGCTTGACGACGTGATCAATGAAGCTTCGCTGCATCCTGGAGTCGTTATCATGCCGGCTGTCCTGGCAACAGCAGAATTTATGCACAGCTCTATCGGCCAGGTCTTTGAAGCCATCGTCACTGGATACGAGGTCATGACCAGGTTGGGCAACGCCCTTAATCCAGCGGCGCACTACAGGCGGGGCTTTCACCCGACCGGCACCTGCGGGGCGCTTGGCGCGGCGGTAGCCGTTGGGAAAATTATGAAACTGAACCAGGAACAGCTGAGCAATGCCTTGGGCATAGCCGGGAGTCAGGCCTCGGGATCATTGGAATTTTTATCCGACGGGGCCTATACCAAACGATTTCACGCGGGCTGGGCCGCCCATTCCGGCCTGATGGCCGCTTTCCTGGCCAAAGAGGGGTTTACCGGTCCTTCGACCATTTTAGAGGGCAAATTCGGCTTTTTGCATGCCTATTCGCTGGAATCAAGCCTGGAGCCTCTCCTCGATTCCTGGGGGACTTCTTTTGCCCTGATGCGGACCAGTATCAAACCCCATGCCTGTTGCCGGTACAAGCAGGGTCCCATCGACGGCATCCTCAGGATCATGCAGGATAATCAGCTCAAGGCCGAAGATGTGGATGGTGTCTCCACAGGCGTGCTGGAGGCCGGGTATGCCCTGGTTGCCGAACCATTGGAAGAGAAACAGCACCCGCAAAGAGTGGTCGACGCCCAGTTCAGCATGCCCTTCGGGGCTGCCGTGGCCATGCACTTTGGCAAAGCGGGTTTGGATCAATATACAGAAGAGGTCATACAAATGCCTGTGATTCAGGATCTTATGAAGCTGGTCACCTGTGAAAAGGATCCAGCCCTGGACAGAGAATTTCCGAAAAAATGGCCGGCCAGTGTCAAGCTGGTCACCAAAAAGGGGCAGACCTATTCCACGCGGATCGATTATCCCAAAGGTGATCCGGAAAATCCGCTGACCTGGGATGAACTTGCGCAGAAGTTCCATGATTTGACCGTCCCTGTCTATGATCTGAAAACCAGAACAGCGATCGTGGACACGGTCCGTTCCCTGAATTCCAATGATGCTCTTGAAGTGGTTTTACATATGCTCCGGCCTGAAGACAAAGCGGATGTTTTCAAGGCTGGTCAGGCCGACCCGAAAGATTCATAAACAATCCGGTCAAGCTTTCGGATACTTCTTCACAAACCAAGTGCCCCGCTCCGGAACTTGGCGAGCATACCGAGGAAATATTGAAGGAGCTCGACTACACGCAGGATGAAATAACAGGCCTGAAATCGGCAGGCACTGTGGGCTGAAGGGGCAGGGGACGCAGGGAAGGGTGAAAATTTCCCCATGTCGTCCCTACAAAGCACAAGACGTCCTTGAGGCGGTCTTTGGCCCGTAATCGCCAGCCCCGTCTGCTCAAGAGCCGGGGTCGAGCGGTGCCGCCCGGCAGTCACCTGAAGACCCTGAAAGATCAGACGGATTTCGAGGGAGGACCATAGGGCCAGTTGTTCTTGATCCCGCCAGGGTAGCCGGGTATGCGTTCCCAGGCAGGGTTTGAAAACCATTCGTCGGATACCGTCGGCCGCGGCCTGGACCGGGTGTACACATGGACAACACGAGAAACAAGCCTTCGGCCATCCCGGGTGGACATGTCGTCATCTTCGTCATCATCATGTTCGTCCAGGCTCTGGCCACGTTCGCAGTCCTGGCCCTGGCCACGGTGGCCCCTGTGGCCGCGCTGAGTTTCCACCTCGGCGCACAGTACGTCGGCTATCAAGTCAGCCTCATCTATGTGATCGCCGCCATTGTCTCCCTTCTCTCCGGGACACTGGTCCAGCGCTGGGGAGCGGCCCTGGTCAGCCAGTTCGCCATGGTCCTCTGCCTGTTGGGGCTCTGCGGGCTGGCTGCGGGCCATATCGGCCTCCTCATCCTGGGCTCCCTGGTCCTCGGGGCCGGCTATGGCTTGACCAATCCGGCCGCCTCGCACCTGTTGATCAAAATCACGCCCATACGTCACCGCAACCTCTTGTTTTCCGTAAAGCAGACAGCGGTCCCCCTGGGTGGGGTCATCGCCGGGCTGCTGCTGCCGGGATTGACCTCGTTTCTCGGCTGGCAACAAGCCTTCCTGGTGAGTTGCCTCTTGATCATTGCGAGCATCCTGTTTATTGTACCACTGAGGGCGGGCCTGGACGCCGACAGAAAGCCCGGCAATCCGATCACGCGGTCCATGATGCACGGGATCCGGATCGTCTTGTCCGATTCGGCGCTCTTGCGTATCTCTGTCATGGCTTTTTGTTATTCCGCCACGCAGCTGACCCTGATGACCTTCGCCGTCACCATGCTCGTGGAGGATCTGGCACAGCAGCTCGTGATTGCTGGCTCCATAGCCTCGCTCATGCAAGGGGTGGGCGCGGCCGGTCGAATCATTTGGGGGGTGGCGGCTGATCGCCTCCGATCGGGGCGGAGGATTCTGGTGCTCATCGGTTGCCTGTCGATCCTGTCCTCGCTGCTGACGGCTCTGGTGGATGCTCACTGGCCGTTGTGGGGTGTGGTCCTCCTTCTCGTTGTTTTTGGCATGTGCACCATCGGATGGAACGGCGTCTTTCTGGCCGAGGTCGCCCGTCTCAGCGGCCGGGAGAACGTGAGCTCCGTGACGGGCACGGTCCTCTTCTTCACCTTTTCCGGGGTCGTGCTGGGACCCACCATGTTTGCAATGCTCTATCACGTTGTGGGGTCCTACACCCACACCTTCGGGCTCATCTCGATATTCCCGGTGGTCGGTACCTTATCGTTATTGAGGCTCAAACGTGTGAGCTGTAAGGGTCGGTATTAAGAAGGCTCTTCACGCCAGGTACCTCCTCTATTTTTGTTCTTCGACGATCATGATTTCAAGCCTGAGAGCGTAATACAGAGATTTCATATCATGGATGCGTTCCGGTTTGATGCCATTTGGTGCGGCGGCAGCCTTTCTTTATGGGAAAGCAGGCCTGGATGAATACACGGATGAAGTCATTCAACGGCCTGAGGTCAAAGAATTCATTTGATTATCAGGTGTCAAAAAAATCCGGATCTTGACAGGGAATTTCCGCGCAAATGGCCGGCCATTGTCAGGTTACACCAAGCAGGGCCAAACATTTTCAGCCAGCATTGATTTTCCCCATAAGGGATTGTTATGAAAATTTATTTTGTAAGGACGAGCAGTCTTCGATAATGGAGCCCGTAATACCTTTTAGATCAGCACATCCTGTAGCAGCCATTGTTCGCCGTAATTCAGCACTGAGAAGATTGATCAAAGCTTCAACTCCCTGCGTACCATCCGCCATGTAGGCGAGTATCATTGAGCTTGCAAAGCCAACAGCTTCAGCTCCAAGGGCCAAGGCTTTCACTATATCATTACCGGTTTTAAACCCGCTATCCACAAAAATTTCGAGTTTGCCTGCAAAGTTTTTGGATATCCTGGGCAGGGCAATGGTCGAAGGGACGGAAAAATCAATTGCAGATGGCCCGTGATTACTCACGATAATGGCCGATGCCCCTAACTGGAAAGCTTTTTCCGCATCAATGGGACTCAAGACCCCTTTGACAATAAAAGGGAGTTTGCTTTCTGCAATAATCTGCCTGATCTCTGTGCTGCTTTTGGGCCCAAAAGCCATATTTCGGTCAACCCTGTCTCCTCTTAAGCGTCCATAAAAATGATCAATATCCATTCCAACAGCCACACACCCACACTCTCGAGCCTGACTGACTTTTTTAAATATCAGCTCTGTATCTTGATACGGCTTGACAATTTTGACGACTTTTGCTCCCTGATTCACGGTGCGTTGCAAAAGCTTCTCGCTGCCGATGCCAAGCATCATAAGCGCATCTGCTTGTTGGACCCCTCTGGCAATGAGGAGCAGGTCTTCCTCAGATAAAAACTCATTCTGTGATAAAGGAGAACAGAATAAAGGTGTAGATAGTCTAGTTCCGAGTATGGAGCATGAGATACTCGGATCTACTGGATCTAGCAGCCGCGTTTCGAAAAAAAGTGAATCAAGAAACAGACGATTGGCCCTTACAGAAGCACCAATGGCACTGTCCGGCGGATAGCTCCAGTCGATCTTTTTTTTGTTTAAATTTTCCTTCCCTTTCTGATAAAGATCATGGATCGAACCATCTTGCTGCTTCAAAATATTTCTCCTGATAATCGTTAGAAAGAGTCAAGATCTACCAAGGAAATCATATCGGCATTATAAATCTTGTATATAGCTCTTTGCCCTTTGAATGAGTCTTTTCTGCTCCCTGAACAGTTCCACTGCCTGTTTTCGGGTAATTTCAACAAACTGAATTTTTTTTCCTGGTCTAAGCTGGCTCAGTCGATTCAGGTCAACCTTGGAAAGAATGCCGATTTTGGCATAACCACCCGTGACCTGACCATCTCGAAGAAGTATGATTGGCTTTTGATCCCCGGGGACTTGTATAGAGCCAGGCGGAGTAGGATCAGTTATGATTCCCGGTTCCTTTTGCAATGCGATAGGCGGACCGTCCATCCGACAGGCTTGTCGATTGCATTGCGGACTGACAATGTAATTTTTTCCATAAAAGGTCTCTATCCCTTCTTTCGAAAAATGATCGAGTTGAGGTCCTGGAAGGACTCGAAAAGCTTTCTGCTCATCAAGAACGTCTCCCCTGTATGATATCGGCAAGCTGAACGCCCGCCGTCTTTTACCATCGTCTTGCTCAAGAACTTCGACACATTGACCCTTTTCAAGGGGTCTTCCCATTTCAGCGGAGGGATACACGGAGCACGAACCAAGAAATTCCGTCGAGTGAATCCCGCCTGCAAAAGCGATATATGACCAGCATCCTTGTTGTATGTTTCTGAAAAAAAGTTCTTGGCCGGCATTCAAGGTCAAGGCGGTATAGTTGGGAACAGGCGCTTTATCGACATGTGGATTCTGATCAGCTCCGGTTATGGCGATTTGTATTGGGTTGTGCGCCAGTATCCGAAGTCCCTGCAGGGCAGTCTCCAAAACCGTGCATCGAGCTTGATTGCCCACCAAGAGATTCGCCAAAACCATGGAAAGTTGATCCATGGCTCCGCTTGCTGGCAGTCCATATTTTGCAACTTCAGGTCGGCCAAGGTCCTGAAAGCTCGTGTACATTCCCGGATGGATGATTTTAAATGACTTCAAGAAAGTCCTCCACCGAACTCTGGAGATATGCTTTGGCCTCGTCCTCTGTAACAGGACGAAAAGTTAATACGTCTCCTGGGTGTATGCTTATTGGGGGAATTTCCCGTGGATTAAACGTTGGCACAAAGCAGCGGCCGATAAAATTATATCCAGAGGGCGAATTCACCGGCAGGACGACAGTTTGTTGGCTCGCAAAACCAACCGATCCTTGTGATACAAACTGCCTTGGTGTGTCTAGTCGCGGTTTTTGCAGGATATGGGGAAGTCCGCCCATATAGGCGAGACTGCATGTAAAGCCCAAGAAATAAACCGGGTAGCTGCTTTCACAAAAAGCAGCCACTACTTCGTCTTCACTGAGACCAGACCAGGCTGAAACTGCGGGAAGATCCGGCCCGTATTCTCCGCCAAAAACCACGGGCAAACGAATCAAGCGTGAGGAGCCAAGACTTGCTTCGGCGTGAGATTCCGTAAGTCGAGCGACTGTTTCCCGTGCCTTTTCGAGAGAAATGCGAAATGGATCAAAATAGACGACCAGGGAGCGATAGGTCGGGCAAAAAGAAATCAGCCAGGCCGGAGCTTCCTTTTCCAGGTTCTGAGCGAGACGCACCACCTTTCGATTCGTTTCCGGGCTAATTTCAGGTTCAAACTCGACCAAAAGCGAGTCTTCAGCCAGTTCTTTAAATAAAGGGTATTGTTCGTCGTCAAAAGAAGTCATGCGCGTATGTTTTGAACCCAAAAAGACATCGCTTGGGATCTTCATACTCCTCTCAGGTCCCAAATATCCATTTTGGTAAAAACAGGGCAATGTCAGGAAAAATCGTGATAATAACCACTCCAAAAACCATCAAGAGAAAAAAAGGAAACGCCGCATAAGCGACCTTTCCAATGGAATGACCGGTCATGCCCTGCAGAACGAAAAGGTTAAATCCTACAGGTGGCGTGATTTGCGCTAGTTCAGTCATCGCCACGAGAAATATTCCGAACCAAATCGGATCAAAGCCAGCTTCCAGGACCAGAGGGAGACAAATCGGCAGGCTCATGACAGTAATTGAGATACCGTCTAAAAAAAAGCCCAAAATAATATAAAAAATCCCTAAAACAACCATCAGGGAATACGGCGTCAGATGCAAGCCGCTGATAGCTGTGGAAATATCCTGCGGCACATGCAACAACCCCATGGCAGTAGACATCACGGCCGCTCCTGCCAAAAGCGAGCAGACCATGCAGGAATTTTTCAAAGCTCCCAAAAGGGAATCGAGGAAAACCTCCCATGTCAGTTGCCGAAGAATAAGTGTCATAACCAAACTCGCAACCACACCCACAGCCGCGGCTTCGGTTGGTGTCGCCAATCCAGAGTAGATTGAACCTAAGACAATGCAAATGAGTATGAGAACAGGAACAAGCAATAAAATACTTTGAATGTATTGAAAAAAGTTCCTCTGGCTTGTAACTGAAGGAGCGAGCCCTGGATTGATCAAAGAACGGATCATGAGATAAAACGAATACAGGAAGGCCAAGAGCAAGCCCGGCAAAATGCCGGCTAAAAACAACTTTGAAATCGACTCTTCGGCTAATACGCCATATATGATAAGCACAATAGAAGGCGGGATCATCAGGCCAAAAGTGCCGGCCCCAGCCAAAGAGCCAATGGAAAGATTTGTACTGTACGACCGTGATTTGAGTTCATCAACCGTGATTTTGCCAATTGTAGCGACCGTAGCTGTGCTGGATCCGCTCACTGCGGCAAAAAGTGCACAACCGGCCACATTGACGTGCAGGAGCCGACCCGGCAACTTGTCAAGTAAAAACGATAGGCCTTTAAACAGACGCTCAGAAACATCAGTCCGAAAGAGCAATTCGCCCATCCACATAAAGAGCGGAATACAGGCTATTTCCCAACTGCCTGCACCGCTATACATGCGCTTCACCATAATCGCGCCGATCATTGGCAACGGAATGTCCAAAAACAACATCAAGCCAATGAGGCTTGCAAGGAGCATGCCTGCGAATATCCAGATGCCCGAACCTAAAAGGACAATCATGAGCAACAGGAAATAAAAACTGGTCAGAACGGCTTCCATAGGGACTTCCCGCAAATAGCTCTGTCACTCAACCATTCGTTCTCGCATATTCAGAAGGGCTAAACAATTCAAAAACAAGCTTACCCAATGCTGTCAACAGCTGCAAAAAGAATAAAAGGAGACCTAAAAATACGAGTGATTCTGGAATCCATAGAGGTACTTCTGCAATGCTCGGACTCACAGTCCCTCGGGAAAAATCGCGCCAAAGCGTCTTGGTAAAAAAATAATAAATCACAAATCCAGTGAGACCAAGTGTGGTGACAACTGCAAATATTTCAAAGGCACAGCGCCACTTTCCTGTCAGCCAATTCAAAACGAGCCCAACCCGAATCAAAGAGCCTTGATGCAAGGTATAGGCAAGACATAAGAATGTGATTGAAACCGTAGCATAGGCTACAAACTCATCCAAGACATTGGTTGAAGTTGAAAAGAAGGCCCGGAGGGTAATTTCCAAAATAATGTGACCGACCATATAGACCAGAATCAAAGCTGAAAAATATGCAGCTATCTTGGCCAAATGGAAGGATATAGTGTCCATTGCTTTGAAAGGAGTAGGCCTCATCACCAAATCACTCGCCTCTACTCTACTAAATATTCTGTCAGTGCGACGAGGCACGAAAACCATGGACGCCCTCGTGCCTCGTCCTTGTGCATGCTATTGCTTGATTCGACTGTTGTATTCCTGAATGATTTCCTCCCCAGGAGTTCCCATTTTTTTCAGCCAATCATCCATCGCCGGCTGACTCGCTTCTTTTAAACTTTCAAGGAATGGTTGTGGAATTTCATTGACAATGTTCACATTATGCGTCCGTAAGATTTCATAATTTTCCATTACTCGATTTTTAGCAACATCCCAGGCGTATTTTTCCGCTGAAGCGGCAACATCTTTAACGGTTTGCTGCAGATCTTTCGAGAGGCCATCAAAAATATAGCGATTCATATGGACCAAGCTTAGGGGAATAGTGTAATTAAGCTCATTAAAATGAGACAATAACTCCCAAAACTTACCGTTGACCCCGCTCTCAGCTGAGGTAAGAACAGCATCTATACCCCCTGTGGTCAGTTGGGGAATCACATCTGACCAGGAAAGCTGGATGGGTGCGGCACCGATGTTATTAAAAGTGATCGTGCCGGACGGATCGTAGGTCCGAATTTTTAAATTCTCAATAGCCGCTTTGCTTATGACAGCCTTCTTGGCCCACAGACCTGACGGCGGCCAAGGGCAAGAAAACAGAAGAATTTGATCGCTTTCGGCCAAGACTTCCTGATAAAGCATGTTTCCAAGATAGAGATATTTCCAAATAAAACAAATAATTGTCAAAAAAATAATTTTATTTTACTTATAAACTGAGTTGATGACCTTTTATTGACGTTTATAAATTTAAAAAAATAAATTTTTTAATATA
>JAIPER010000028.1 GCA_021737115.1 Desulfohalobiaceae bacterium | reverse complement strand
CTGCTCAAACTCGTTTTCTCGACTGAACTCATCCAGGGCCAAAAGGCGCTTTTCCAGAGAGCGGATATCGTCAACCCCTTTTCCGACAACCGCATCAACCACCAGGGTGTTGTATCCCTGCTCCATAAAGTAGATCCTGATCCGCTGGCCGAAGAAATCCAGAAGCCTCTGCATGGCTTCCGGGGGGGACAGTTTCCAGTCAGTATGGCCATAGGCGCCCTGGGCCTCTTTGATGGCTGCCGGAAGGGAAAAGCGCAACCCGTGTTCCAGAACAATGCGGACGATACCCAGGGCCTGTCTCCTCAGGGCATACGGGTCCTGGGTCCCTGTGGGAATCATGTCCAGGCCGAAACATCCGGTCAGGTTGTCCAGTTTATCGGCGATGGACAGCAAGGCTCCGGTCAGGGTTTCCGGGACCAGGCTCTCCTGGCCTGTCGGGAGGTAATGTTCGAAGATTGCCTGGCTGACACCTTCCGACTCCCCTTTCTTCCGGGCATAGATGCTGCCCATGATTCCTTGCAGGGTGGCGAATTCACCCACCATTTCCGAAACAAGATCTGTTTTTGCCAACCGAGCCGCCCGACCGAGTTCGCTTTTAAGATCCGGGGCCAGCTGATCGGCCAGGAACCCGGAGACCCGGACGAGCCTGCGGGACTTGTCCCCCATGCTCCCCAGCGGTCCCAGGAAAACCACTTTGTTCAGTTCTTCGCCCCACTCTTCCAGAGAGACCCTTGAATCGGCTTTCCAGAAAAATGCCGCATCCTCCAGTCTGGCCCTCAGGACCCGTTCCCAGCCCGTCTTGACCAGATCCAGGTCCTGGGGCTCGAGATTCAGGGTGGTCAAGAAAAAAGGAAGCAACCGACCCTGGTCGTCTTCGACTCCAAAGCATTTCTGATGGCTCTCCATGCAGGTCAACAGGACCTGTCTGGGGAGCTGCAGAAACTCTCTGGAAAATTCCCCGAGTACAGGCCGGGGGTACTCCACGAGACAGGAAACTTCCTGAAGCAGGTTTTCTTTCCAGACCACCTTTCCGTTGTTGGCGGCGGCCAGTTCCCGCCCCTGATTCTGTATACGTTCGGCCCTGTTTTGAATGCCCAGGATCACCTTGCCCTGTTCCTTGATAATATCAAAATACGAATCTGCATCCGGGACCTCAAAAGGCCCCGGTCCCAGGACCCGGTGTCCGAAGGTCAGCCTTCCGGCATTCTTGGAGGCTATACTTACCGGAACCACGGTCTGGTCAAGCAAGGTCAGAAGCCAGCGAATGGGACGCCCAAAGCTGAAGCCGGATGCCTCCCAGCGCATCTTTTTGGGAAGCGGCAGCCGTTTGATGACTTCGCTGCAGATACCCGGGAGCTGCGAGAGGGTGTCCCCGCCTCCAAGTGTCTTCAACACGGCCAGGTATTCCCCCCTGTCGGTGGTCTTGATGAACAGCTCTTCCTCCTGGACGGCTTGACTGCGCAAAAAGCCCTGACCGGCTTTGGTCAGATTGCCCTGTTCGTCGTAGGCCCTGCTTTTGGGCGGCCCGATGAGGACTTCTTCCCGCCGGCTCTGAGCCGGTGCCATCTCTGAAATATCGACGACCAGGCGCCTGGGGGTCGAAACGACTTCAATGCCTGCGTAAGAGATATAGTTCGCGCTGAGATGCTCGGAAAAGAGTTCGGCCGACTTCGCCTCCAGGCCGGGCAAAAATCCGGCGGGCATTTCCTCCATACCTAGTTCAAACACAAAATGCGGCATATCTATCCATCCTTTCTTATTAAGGGGTATCCCATATCTTTTCTCTGCTCGGCATACAGTTTGGCAATCGAGGAAGCCAGATGTCTGACCCTGGCGATGTAACCGGTCCGTTCGGTGATGGAGATCGCTCCCCTGGCGTCCAGCAAATTGAACAAGTGGGAGCACTTCAGGCAAAAATCATAGGCCGGCCAGGGAAGACGCTGTTCACAGAGCTTTTTGCACTCAGTCTCGCATTGATCGAAAAATGAAAAAAGCATCTCCGGAGTGGATATTTCAAAATTGTAGGTGGAATGCTCCACTTCTCCCTGATGATGGATATCTCCATAGGTGCAGTGATCGTTCCAGGTCAAATCGTAGACCGATTCCTTGCCCTGGAGGTACATGCAGATCCGTTCCAGGCCGTAGGTCAGCTCCAGGCTGACGGGATCGAGATCTATCCCTCCGACCTGTTGAAAATAGGTAAACTGGGTGATTTCCATGCCGTCCAGCCAGATCTCCCAGCCCAGCCCCCAGGCGCCCAGGGTGGGGGATTCCCAGTCGTCTTCCACAAAACGGATATCGTGTTTTTTCGGATCCACCCCCAGGGCGTACAGGGACTGCAAGAATATTTCATGGGTGTTTTCCGGGGCCGGTTTCAAGATGACCTGGAATTGATAGTAATGCTGCAGCCGATTCGGATTTTCTCCGTAGCGACCGTCGGTAGGCCTCCTGGAAGGCTGGATATAGGCGGTGTACCATGGTTCGGGTCCGATGACCCGCAGGGTCGTGGCCGGGTGGTTGGTTCCGGCCCCAACCTCTAAATCATACGGCTGGTGCAGAACACATCCATAGTCGGCCCAAAATTTCTGCAGCTGCAACATAACATCCTGAAAATGCATGATAGAACTCCTCGCCTCTCAATCAGTTTGTCATTTGTTATACTGATCCAATTTCGGTCTTTACAACAAAGACTGGCAACCCTAAGGGTCCAGGTCCAAATTTCACAAAAAGCTAAGTTGGATCAGTATATCTGTTATTTGTTATTTGCTTGCCGCAGCCCATTTTTTTCCGCGGCTAATTGTGGTCCTCTGCCAGGCCAACATTCCAGCGTCCTATGCTCTCTGCCGTATGCCTCACCACGACCTCCGACCTCTGTCGTCCCTTGTCTTGCTCATATGAAACTAGACTTTGCTTTGTCCGTCACCTCGGCGGAGGCCGGGTCCAGCTTTTACATTTTCAGTCTGGATTCCGGCCTTCGCCTGAATGACGGAGGAGGTGACTCAAAGTTTCTTTTTTGATCAAACTGGGCGTCTGCGGCCAGAGGCAGGACCCATATGAAACTTCATTTGTTTTCAAAAAAAAGCACACCTGCTGAAGAAAAGGGATTCTTCACTCGCCCCGGTTCAATGCGCTCCGCTTGAGAGATTGAACTGGGCAGGCGGACTCGCTCAGAATGACAGATAAAAAATAGCTCGTGTAAACTCCATCGTCATTTTTTCGAAGTTTCTGCTTCGATCAAACTGGCAGCAATCGAAATCAACAATATGAATTAAAAGTTTATCAGTTATTTTTATAAATATTCAATAGTTAAATGTCAGGCCTGCCAGAGGCAGGGCTGACGTCCGACATCCGACGTCCGACCTCTGCCTCCGCACCCCATGCCCCATGCTCTATGCTCTATGCCTCTTCTATCCGACCTCTGTTCTTACGTCGCTCGAAATCCGCCCTGGGTCCAGACCAGGCCCATATGGGCCTGAACATAGACATCCAGAAGGTGCAGGATGCCTGCGCTCCATTGTTCCGGGACACTCAGGCCCGGCCATTGGTCCGGGTCGGCCCGGAAGACCCGGTCCAGAGCAAGGGCCAGATCTCCGCTTACAGGATGAGCCCCGTTTTGAGCAGTCCGGCATTGCTTACAGGTCGAGATTCCCTGCGTGGGGATAAAATAGGTCTCATCCCCTGCCTTTATTTCCCGCCGGCAGCGAGCACAAAGAGAAAGATCCGGAAAATAGCCGTATTCACAGGTCAATCTGGCCCTGAACAAGAGGGGCAGGAAGGCTGGAACCGATTCCCGGGTATCCAAAAGGTGCAGGGTCTTGCATGTGAGGCTGAAAATAGCGGACGCGTTCTCTGTTCCGATATGGGAAGCTTCCAGGAATTTGATGCAGTTGACCGCCATCCCAAACCTGGCCATATTCCTGTGCAGTCCGGGAAACCGATTGATGAGGGAACCTTCGCACAGCGTCAGATACCGGCCGTAGCGATCCGAGGCAACTCTGAACAGGACGCGGCTTAGGGGATCCAGACACCCGGAGAAGCGTTTCCGACTCTTGAGCCCGCCAAAGGCAAAGCCGGTCAGAACACCCTGCGAAGGGCTGAAAAAACGGACCCAGCAATCGGCTTCACGGAACTGCCCGAGCTTGAGGACAAGGGTTTCTTCAGTAAATTCCTGCCTGGCCATTGCTTTTGCAGAGGGTGGAGCGCGACCGTCAAGGAAATTCCAGGGTCACGACCTCGCCTGAAGCAGCTTCCATCTCATAGGGGCTGCCGTCGTAGACAAGGCGGACGCCTCCGGCGTTTCCAAGTTTGACGGTACATTCCTTGGTAAAACGCAGGGTTATGGACTCTCCGGGCCTGAGGTAAATGTCTTTGCTCCGGTCGTCCATTTCGGCACTCAACCAGCAGGCTTCTGAAGCTGAAATTCTCAGGGTATGCCTTTCAACGGCAGCTTCGGTCGCTGTCTGCTCTTCCTGTACAGCAATTTGGGCCTGTTCTTCAGGATTTTGATCCTGAATCTCTGGTGTTCCTGCCCCGCTTTCCTGCTCTTCAACCTCCGCGATCTCGGTCTCTTCCCGGGATTCGGACTGGGCTATGCTCTCGGGTGTATCGGCCCGGCTCTGACCGGAGTTCGGGGAAGGGCCGTCTTCTGCCTGATTTTTCTCCATTTCGTTTTCAAGGGGTTCAGGGCTCATTTCCCCTTGCTCTTTCCCGGACTTTCCTGTTTCTTCCTGCATATTCTGAGGGGTCGTGGGCAGCTGCGTCACCTGTTCCTTAGGTCCTGTCATAAAGAGTTTCGTATACAGCCAGCCCAAAATGACCACCAGGCACAGCCCGAGAATAATCGAGGCGATTGTCCATTTTTTCCCTTTCGAGATATGGGAGAGTTTTTCCGGAATCTTTTCGATCTCCTCCTGGTGCTCGTCTTCATCCAAAGAGAAGTCCTGTTCAAAGGGTTTGAGGTATTCAGCAGGGTCCAGACCCAAAAAGTTTGCATAGTTTTTGACAAAGCCCTTGTAGTAAACGATATGGGGAAGGCTGTCCACATCTCCAGCCTCAATGGCCTCGACGCTTGAAGGGCCGATCTTCAGCTGGTCATGGATATCGGACACGGTCAATCCCTGCCGTTCACGTTCCGTCTTCAATTTTTGTCCGAGTTCCTTGTAGTCCATTTTGTGCTCTCTAGACTTATACTTCAGAGCTCTTTCCCGTACTCCAAAGTTTGGGTATTTTTTTGGACAAATATCAGGTTATGATAAATTCGAAGCACGAAATCCGAAATACGAAACAAGCACGAAATTCAAATTCTCGAATGACAAAAACAAAGATTAAAAAACATGGAATAAAAGCAAGTAGTTGTCGATCTAATTTTTCTTGGTTTTGAATTTTGAATTTTTGTCATTTGAAGTTTGTTTCGAATTTCGTGCTTCGAATTTCGATATTGTGTCCAAATTTAAGTCATTGAAAATACATGCAATTATTTTAAGGGCTTACATTTAAGCATCAAGCCACTGGTCCGAAGTCTGTACTTACAACTCGTCATGAATTGAGTTTCTATTCGGTCGAAGCAATCAAAATCATGCCGTCAATCGGCATGATTTCAGAGCTTGATATCCAGGACAGCCTTATCGCGAAGTCCGCTGATATATTCCTGGAACCGAGTGTTCAATTTTTGCGAATACACGGTTTCCCGGAGGGAATCTTTGACTTGTTCAAACGAGGCCGTGCCTCCCTGGGTTATGGTTTCAGGGTATAAAATCGCATATTGGCCCCGCAGGTCAAAGATCTCGCTGACCTCTTTTTCCTCGAGTCCTGAAAGGACCTCTTTCCAGCCCGAACCCAGATCCTTCCAGTTCAAGACCCCCATATCACCCCCCTGTTCAGCCCCCGGACCCGTGGAATGCTTCCGGGCGGCCTGAGCAAAGGAGAGGCTGTCATTGACAATGGCCTGCCTCAACCGGACCAGAAGTTTCCTGTCCTTCACCACCAGGAGACGGAGATGAACCTGACGGGGCTTTTTGAAGCGGTCTTTGTGTTTTTCATAAAACTCTCGAAGTTCATCTTCGGTCACCACCACTTTTTGTCTGATCATGGAATTGATCACCCGGTTTTTCTTTATATCCCTGGTGATCTGACTTTTGAATTCCTGGGGGTCGATACCCTGTTGCTGCAGTTCTTCGAGGAATTCAGAATCGCTCAATTGTTTGTCTTTTTTGTATCTTTGAATATAGGCCTCCACATCCGCATCCGAGACCTGCATTTCGAACCTGTCCGCTTCCTGGACCACAAGCAGTTCATTGATCATCTGATCCATGACCCGTCTTCTGAGCTTGTCGTTTTCAGCCGTTTCAAGATCCTGCTCGTCTCCGGCATTGAAGCGGCCGTAGAGTTTCAAATACTCTTCAAACTCAACCTGGGTGATGATCTCCCCGTTGACCACGGCCACAATACGGTCCACGATCGTTGCCTGGCTGATCACGGGAAGAAGCAGAACCAAAGCGATACCAATCATCGATCTCAAAAAATATTGCACAAAAAACCTCTCAGGGCTGAAAGCATTTTTTTATTGAATCTGTAAGACCCGGCCTGCCTGCTCGATGGATTCAGCAATACTTGCTTTGCCCTCAAAGCGCAACTCCAATCTTGCCGGCGGAGAGAATGTAACTTGTTTTTGATTATCCTGCAACCAGGCGACAAATTTGTCGGGGTCCACGGGGCGGCTTCCGTTCTCGCTCCAGGTCAGGACCACCCGGTCCTGATAGAGTTCGGCCTTTTGCACACCGAGTTTGGCCGCCTGCAGCTTGAACTCGAAAACGGCCAGGAGGTTTCGAACCGGTTCAGGCAGAGGGCCGAAGCGGTCGTGCAGCTCTTCGCTCCAATCCTGGATCTGTTTGTGACTCACGGCTGCGGAAAGTCCCTTGTAGAAAGACAATCTCTGTTTGCTGTCCGGGACATAGTCCGGGGGAATGTTCGCCTCAAAGGCTATATTCAACTCCGGATCGCTCTCCAGGGGCTCCGGTTGTCCCCGGACCTTGCGGACCTCCTGTTCCAGCATCTCCAAAAACAGGTCCAGGCCCACCTTATTGATGTTCCCGGACTGTACTTCTCCCAGAATATTGCCGGCCCCCCGGAGACGGAGATCTTCCATGGCCACCTGAAAACCTGCCCCCTGGAATTCGAGATCCAGGATGGTCTGCAGCCGTTTTCTGGCGGGTTCGGCCAGGGATTCCGGATTGGAGACTACAAAATAGGCAAAGGCCTGTTCTCTGGAGCGCCCGACCCGTCCCCGGAGCTGGTAGAGCTGCCCCAATCCGAACATCTGCGCTTGATCGACGATAAGGGTGTTGGCCCTGGGGAAATCGAGGCCGGATTCGACAATGGCCGTTGTCACCAGGACATCCAGCTCCTGGTGTTGAAAACTGTGCATGGTCTCCTCGAGGACCTTTTCTGACATCTGTCCATGGGCCATTCCTACCCTGGCCTCCGGGACCAGATCCTGAACGAATTCCTTAACCTGCTCCAGTCCTTTGACTTTGTTGTGGACCCAGAAGACCTGGCCGGACCTGTTCAGCTCCCTGGCCAGAATATTCCGCAACTGCTCCGGTTTCCGGTCGATAATCGAGGTCTGCACCTCTTTGCGCTCCCTGGGGGGGCTCTCGATGACGCTGAGCTGCCTCACTCCGGAAAGCGAGAGTTGCAGGGTCCTGGGAATCGGAGTCGCAGTCAGGGTCAAGACGTCGATATTTTTCCTGATTTTTTTCAGGCTCTCCTTGTGCCTGACCCCGAAACGCTGCTCTTCGTCCAGAATAAACAGGCCCAGATTGGGCAGAAAGACGTCTTTGGACAACAGCCGGTGGGTCCCGATCAGGATATCCGCCGTCCCCTTTTCCGCTGCCGACAGGATCTGCTTCTGCTTGTTCCGGGGCACAAACCTGCTGACCATGGCCACGTTGACTGAGAAATCCTGCATCCGGGCTACGAAATTCTGGTAGTGCTGCTCCGCAAGGACGGTGGTCGGACACAACATGGCCACCTGCTTTCCGGAAGCAACGGCTTTGAAAGCAGCCCGCATGGCCACTTCCGTCTTTCCGAACCCCGCGTC
This sequence comes from Desulfohalobiaceae bacterium, assembly GCA_021737115.1. GTDB lineage: Bacteria > Desulfobacterota > Desulfovibrionia > Desulfovibrionales > Desulfothermaceae > JAABTT01. The sequence continues at coordinate 8,821 of JAIPER010000028.1, read as the reverse complement.
GCCGCAGACGAGTCGGTCCATTGGTTCAGACTTGTCCATATCCTCGAGCACTTCTGATATGGCTTGTTCTTGATCCGGCGTCTCTTCAAAGACGAAGGAGGCTTCGAACTCGCTCAAAAACTCATTGTCGTGGTCATATTGATACCCTTTGGCCACCTTGCGGTAGGCATACATCTCAACCAGGTCGTGGGCTATTGCCTCCAGGGCCTTTTGGACCCTCTTTTTGGTGTTGGCCCATCTGACGCTGCCCAGGCGATCAAGGGCCGGGCTGACGTTCTCACCTCCCTTGTAGCGCTGGACAAGGTTGAGCCGGTCGACCGGGACGTAGAGCTTGTCGCCCCCTGCGTAGACAAGCTCCAGGTAGTCATTGCCGACATTGTTCAGCTTGAGCCTGGTCAAACCGGCAAATCGTCCCAGGCCGTAATCACGATGCACCAGAAGATCGTCTGGTTCGATCTCATCGAGCCGTTTCAGTCCCTTGAAATCGCGCTTCATATCCCGGAGCGCCTTGGTGTCCTGCTGGGGTTGCAGGACTCCTTCTCCGAGCAAAAGGGTGTGGTTCCATTTGAGGTCCAGGCCGAAGGGCAGAGGAGCAATGACCGCAAAGATGCCGTTTTGATCTGGATTGTACCGGGTGCGGATCTTTAGGTCTTCGCCTTCCATGAGTTTGAAAAACTTGTCCCGGGACCTCTCGCCGGAAAAGGCCAGGACCGTCTGCTTTTTTATCCGATCCCACTCCCGGAGGCTTTCGACCAGAGAACGCCAGGGCCTTTTCCGCTGCTCCGGCTTCCAGAAAAGGTCCTGGAAAGACCGAAGCCTTTTTTCTTCCAGGGAGAAGCCTTTGCTCCTCTCGCCAAAAGGCATCTGCACGAAGTGTATCTGCCGGTGGCCCAACCAGGTCTGCCTGGCCCCGTTCACGGACTGCATAATTGCATCTTCCGGCCAGTCTGCCCCGTCTTCGAATTTTTCTTTGGCAAAGAAATCCTTCCAGGCCAGGACGCATTCCTCCAGGCCGGAGCGTATCTGATCCGCATTGACCAAGAGGTAAAAAGCATCCTCGGGCAGCCACCGCTTCAAAGGCACGCTTTCCCGATAGGAGAGCCCCGGCCAGCAGGAAAGCTCCCCGGTATCGCTTTGATGCTCCAAAACGGTTTTGGTTCGTTTGTCCAATTCCCCGATTTTCCAGAGATGTTCCCAGTACTCTTTCCTTTCCCGAACATACCGGCTCTGATTGATGGTCGGAGAAACAGGCAGAAGGATGGCTTCCGCGAGGTCGCCGATGGAGCGCTGGCTTATAGTGGTGAATTGGCGGATATTCTCCAGGGTCTCTCCGAAAAATTCCATCCGCAGAGGGTAGTCGTATCCAGGCGGAAAGATATCGAAAATGTCTCCCCTGACCGACAACTCCCCTGGCCTGGTAACCATGGAAACCCGTTCGTAGCCCCAGACAACGGCTTTTTCCAGGAGCTCTTCAGGAGAAAATTCCTCTTCTTTCATCAAGAGGAGATACTCCCGGCCGAGGACTTCCTGAGGCGGCCAATAGGGTACCAGATTGTCCAGAGTCAGGACAACCCCTGTCGGTTTTCTGCTTTCGAGCAGGGTGAACAAGGCAGCCGATCGCTTGGCCCATTCAAAAGGCCTGCTCTGTTTCGGAGGATGGGAAGGAAAGAACACCCACTCCTGCTCCCAGAAAGGGGCTTCGTTTCCGGAAGCGGACAGGATATCGAGCAGATGCTTCAGCTCTTCCAGGGTATTCTGGTCAGGGACCACGACGACGACGTTTTCCCCTTTTCGCAAAAGGGTCTGGGCGAGCATGGCCTGTGTTCCGGGCCCACTTTTGTATATATAGCAGCCATCAAGGGCTTGGGTTTGTATCTTTTTCAGAATTTCCGGTCGAATACGCATTAGGTTTCTGTTTTTGTTGATTTTTTAATTCAAAAAAATAACTTGTTGCAAATTCACTCATTTTGGGTCATAATTTATTCGTTTTAAAAATGTTCCTCTTTACTTTTCAAATCCTCTAACCCCTTCAGGAGGAATGTGCTAAATGGCCCAATTCTTTCCGTACTTTAAGGATGTGAATCTCACTGATCAAATCAAAACCATGCCCGATGACGATCTTTTGGATTTTTGGGAAGAAACACAGTACTTAGACAAATATCTTGAAAGCGGGACCGAGCAAATCCAAGGATATAGTCTTGAATACGAACGGGCAGTATTGCAGGAACTTCAAATTCGGAGCTGTATGGGACGCCTGGCGACAGATTGATCTCGATTCCCGCCAAACGGTGCAATAAAAAAAACCCCCATCAAACGGGGTTTTTTTTTTGCTCCGTTCAGATTCTTCCGGTTAACTCTCAATCCCGGCGGAAAACTGCTATTCGATTCCGGCTTCAACTCAAATGGGCCCTGCCCTTCCAATGCTGAAATAGGCAAATCCTAAATCGGCCAGAAGTTCAGGATCGTAAAGGTTGCGTCCGTCGAAGATCACCGGGGCGGTCAGCTTTTCTTTAATCTGCACAAAATCAGGGGTCCTGAACTGATTCCACTCTGTAATCACCGCCAGGGCCTGACTGTCTGCCAGGGCCTGGTACTCGTCATCGACGATGGTCACCCTGTCTTCTTGCCGAAAGTAATCTTTGGCCTTTTTTCCGGCTTCAGGGTCATAGGCCTTGATGCGCATCCCCTTTTCGATCAAGTAGTCTATCAGAGCCAGTGAAGAAGCCTCCCGCATGTCATCGGTATTGGCCTTGAAGGAGAGGCCCCACAGGGCCAGGCTCTTGTCCTTGACCCCACCCTGGGGCTGAAAGTAGGCTTCGATTTTTCTGGGCAGGAGCAGTTTCTGGTCTTCATTGACCTCATGTATCGCCTGCAAAAGTCTGGGGCTGAGGCCGGCATTTTCCGCCGTCTTGATCAAGGCCCGGACATCCTTGGGAAAACAGGAACCTCCGTAGCCTGCCCCGGGATAAATGAATTCATAGCCGATTCGACGATCCGCTCCGATTCCCCTTCTGACTTCACGGACATCAGCCCCGACCAGTTCACAGACATTGGCCACTTCATTGATAAACGATATTTTCGTCGCCAGGATACAGTTGGCCGCGTATTTGATCATCTCGGCGCTGCGGGTCCCGACGACCATGAGTTTTTCCCGGCTCCTGGCAAACGGGTTGTACAGGACCTTCAAGAGCTCGGCCGTGCGGACATTGTCAGTGCCCACGATCACCCGGTCCGGCTTGAAGAAATCGTTGACCGCGTCCCCTTCCTTTAAAAACTCCGGGTTGGATACCACGTCAAATTCCAGCCTGGAACTGCGGGATTTAAGCTTTTTGGTGATGATCTCCCTGACTTTGTCCGCAGTCCCCACCGGGACTGTGGACTTGTTGACCACGATTTTGTAATCCTGCATGCAGGATCCGATTTCTTCGGCAGCCTTATAGACAAAGGACAGATCGCAGGAACCGTCCGTTTGGGCGGGGGTGCTCACGCAGATAAAAACGAAGAGGACGTCTTTTATCCCTTCCTGCAGGTCCGTGGTGAACTCAAGGCGGCCACCGGACTGATTGCGCTGGACCAGTTCCTCGAGTCCCGGTTCATAAATATGCACTCTGCCGTTTTTGAGTCCGTTGACCACCTGGGAATCAATATCGACACAGGTGATGTGGTTTCCCATCTCAGCGAGACAGGCAGCCGTGACCAACCCGACGTAACCGGTGCCTACAATACAAACACGCACAACCTTCCTCCATGTCGCATTGATTATTTTTCTGCCTTGTCGTATAGAACTAAGGGTTCTTACCAGGAACGTCCAGCAGAAGTCAACAATACAAACAACGATTTGAGCCTCCGGCAAATGCTTATGTCCAAATCGACAGTCTCCCGGCAAGACCCGGGCAAACTCAGCCTTGAGCAAAAACATGGACAAACCCTGACCCTGGTCCTTTCCGGAACCTGGTCTTTTGCCCTTGAACTGCCCACAGCCGAGGCGGTCCGGCCTGAAATTGCAGCCGGGGATCGTCAGCCGCAAAAGATAGCCTTCGATTGCAGTCGACTTACGGGCTGGGACAGCGGATTGCTCACTTTCTTAATCAAAATCCGGGATCAATGCGAACAATCCAGGGTCAAACTGGATACAAGCGGGTTGCCCCCGGAAGCGAACCGCCTCTTGTCCCTGGCCGCGACCAATTCCCGGGCCCCTGTCATCGAAAAAAAGGCCTCCCGGTCAATCTTCTTCAATCTCGGGCAACAGACAATCCGCTTAGGATATTCTACGGTCTCTTTCACTTCCTTTCTGGGAGAAACCCTCCTGGCCTTTTTGGCCTTGTTCCGGGGACGGATCAGGTTCAGGGGACAGGAATTTTTCCGGCTCCTGCGTGAGTGCGGGGACCAGGCCTTGCCCATCGTCTCCCTGATCAGCCTGCTGGTCGGATTGATTCTGGCCTTTGTCGGCGCGGTCCAGCTCAAAACATTCGGGGCTCAAATCTATGTGGCCGATCTGGTGGGCATAGCCATGGTCAGAGAGATGGGAGCGATCATGACCGGGATCATCATGGCCGGGCGAACCGGGGCCGCTTTTGCCGCGCATCTTGGCACCATGAACGTCAATGAGGAGATCGACGCCTTACGGACGATGAGCATCTCTCCGGTGGAATTTCTGGTTTTGCCAAGGCTCCTGGTCCTGGTCCTGATGATGCCCCTGCTCTGCCTGTATGCTGACCTGCTTGGAATCCTCGGAGGGGGGATCGTCGGGGTGGGCATGCTGGACATATCCCCGGCCCGCTATCTGGCTCAGACCCAGGGCGCGGTGGCCCTGCCCAATTTGTGGCTCGGTTTGATAAAAAGCGTTGCTTTCGGTATCATCGTTGCACTCGCCGGCTGTTATCGGGGATTAACTTCCGGAAGAAGCGCTTCAGCCGTGGGTATGGCCGCGACTTCGGCCGTGGTCACGGCTATCGTGGCCATCATTACCGTTGACGGCCTCTTCGCAGTGCTCTGCGATATTATCGGCATCTGATCCGATTTTACCCTTCCTCCTGGCATCTGGCCAGGAGGAGGGGCAAAATCGGATATTGATAAAATTGCTTATACATTTCAATTACAATCCCGGAAGCGATGTCCCAATCCCCAGCAGAACCCCATATACAGGTCCGCGACCTGAGCCTGGCCTTTGACCGGGAATTGATACTGACCAACCTTAATTTCGAGATCAAGCAGGGAGATATCTTCATCATTATGGGGGGCAGCGGCAGCGGAAAGAGCACCTTGATGAAGGCCCTGATCGGGCTCAAAGAACCCCGGACAGGAACAATCCTGTATCAGGGCCTCGATTTCTGGCAATCCGAATCCTGGAAACGGGAGCGGCTCCTGAGACGAGTCGGGGTGCTCTACCAGGGAGGGGCCTTGTGGAGTTCCATGACCCTTGCGGAAAACGTGGCACTGCCCCTGGAACAGTTTTACAGTCTGGCCCGGACCCGGGTCCCGGAACTGGTTTCCCTCAAGCTGTCCCTTGTTGGCCTGGCTGGATTCGAAGAGTACTATCCGGCTGAAATCAGCGGTGGGATGCGCAAACGGGCCGGTCTGGCCAGGGCCATTGCCCTGGATCCGGACATCCTTTTTTTCGACGAGCCTTCAGCCGGTCTGGATCCGGTCAGCGCCAAGCATCTGGACGATCTTATTCTGGAAATCAAGAAAGGACTGGGCACAACCATCGTGGTGGTCAGCCATGAGTTGGCCAGCATCTTTGCCATCGGCACCAATTCAGTCTTTCTGGATGCAGAGAGCAAAACCGTTCTCGCCTCCGGTAATCCGGAGGAGATGTTGCATACCACCAAGGAGCCCAAGGTACAGGCCTTTTTGACCAGAGGGGGCACTATTGAAGATTGAAAATGCGCTATTTATGCCAACTTCAGACTTCGAACACCTGCAGCAATTATGAGAATAGAACGGAAAAAAACCATACTCGGGGTCTTTGTCCTTGGAGGAATCCTGCTGGGAGTCTTCTTTGTGGTCCTCTTTGGAAAAGGAAATTTTTTTCAACGCTCCCACAAATTTATTCTCTTTTTCGATAATTCGGTCAAGGGTCTGAATATAGGCTCCCCTGTCCTGTTTCGGGGGGTCAAGGTCGGACGGGTCACTGATATTCAACTGCGGGCCGATCCCAGGAATATGAAGGTTAAACTTCCTGTGATCATTGAACTCTACCCTGACCGGGTGGACTGGACCAGCGACAGGCCGCAACCTCAAAGAATCTTTGAAACCATGACCGAAAGGGGGCTCAGAGCCCAGCTGATCTTACAGAGCTTTGTCACCGGGAGTTGTGTCATAGGACTCGACTTTTTTCCTGAGGCCGGTCAGAGAGAGTCAGATTTTGATGAAAAATATCCAGTGATTCCCACCAAAGCCTCAAGTTTCCAGGAATTGGCGGAAACTGTTGAACGACTGCCCCTTGATGATCTGGCCAACAAACTGATCTCTGCACTCGAAGGTATTGAGAAATTCATAAATTCACCGACAATACCCAGCACTCTCTCCTCCATGGATCAAACTATGCAGGATTTACAGGTTACTGTTCAGGGACTGGAAGAAAGCATACCGTCTCTGACCGTGTCCCTTGAAGAAACCCTGCAGGATATTCAGGAACTGGCTCAAAATGCGGATGAGCAGATCTCGCTGGCCGGATCCGGATTCAACGCAACCCAAACCCGGACGAACCTACTTATCCGGAACCTCGATCAGGAAATCAAATCGGTCTCCGCCGAGATCAAAAGTACTGCCAAAAAGATGCAAAAGGCGGTCAATCGGATCGAAGAGGCCCTTTCCCTGAAAAAGGGCGGCGCCCTGTTTCGATTGACTTCCGGGCTGGAAACGACCTTTGCAGCAATCGAATCCACTTTTAAGCAGACCGAAGAGTCGCTGGCCGCCCTGCAGGAGGCAACAGACAAGGATTCCGCACTGCGTTACGAACTGAGCCAGACCCTGCAAGAGCTATCCGCGGCAGCCCGGTCTATCCGTAACCTGACCGATTACCTCGAACGTCATCCGGAAGCCCTGATCAAAGGAAAACAAGGATATTAGGCGCTTAGCATTGTACCACTGTTATAATAAACAAGAAAATGTATAGCCCCAAAGGCTTTTTCTTTTTCTTAACCGTGAACTGTGAACCGTGAACCTGGAACTTTCTGGGTTGCGGGCGAAGCCCGATTTATCTGCAATCAAATCTCATACGGGGAGAGTTAACATGTACAGCCCTATCAGGATCTTCATTCATCCCGGCCTCCTTGCTCTGACCTTCATATTTCTGGCAGCATGCGCCACCACCTCCCCTCCCACCAGCTACTATCTGTTGACTCCTGAACCCCTGGTCGGGGCGGAGAGAATCCTCTCGAAAGACGAGGTACCCCTGGTGATCAGTCTTGGCCCGGTCCAGATCCCTGCCTATCTGGATCGGCCCCAGATCGTGACCAGACTCACCGAGCATCGTCTTCGGCTGAAGAATTTCGCTCACTGGGCCGAACCCTTTAAATCAAATTTTACCCGGGTCCTGGCACAAAATCTTTCCTCTCAGTTCAAAAGGGCGCAGGTAGTCGTTTTTCCGGAAAAGAGCCAAGACCCTGTGACCCACAGAATCCCGGTCCAAATCCTACGCTTTGATGCCGATCAGTCAGGAACCGTTATCCTTCATGTAACCTGGTCCCTGGTGGACAAAAATACAGACAAGGTGTTGAAAAGAAAAAATTCAGATTTTCGGCGGGTTGTGGCTGATAAGGATGAAGGAGGGACAGTCGCGGCCATGAGCGGACTTGTCGGCGAGTTCAGTCTGGAGATTGGAGAGGCTCTTGATCAGGTTGTTGATTGAATCTGTTTCCTGGCTTTGGAACCTCAATTTATAACGACCATAAGTATCTCTTGCTTCCCTTATATGAAGCAAAATGAAATCTTAAGCCCACAACAAAAGGAGCTCGACTTCCCGGAACTTTTTATTCTGTTTGGTTTCCTTGATTAGAGTTTGAATGGGATTTCGGACAAGGTCTTGATGTTCTTTGGTCTTTTTCCCATTGTAGGCAGCTTTTCTATATAGGCAGGCTTGTCTCGGGCAGAGCTGACAGCTCAGGATACTGACTTCTGTTGGAAAATACAATCCGGAAATCGACTTCTGGGGATCCAACCGGAAATTTTCATGAAGCCGAACACCGAGGTTTTGCTGTACATCCCCTATGACCGAAAATATCTTTTTCCGCTCCTGAACCGGCCAATCGCCATACCCTCCGGGACACATGCTTGAGAGCCGGTTAAACCCATACCTTTTTTTCAGGTAATCCTGCAACTGCAAACGGGCCTGATCCAGGGCCAGGTCTCCGATCTTCTCCAGAAGGAAGCGATCTATAAGATCGTCTGCCTGAGTAATCTCCTCTTCCAACTGCGTTCCAATGGTGATCACGAAAGGAAAGACCCGCCCCACATCTTCCAGGGTCTTCCTCAGAAATGTGCTCTGAAAACCGATTCCATCGACAACCACACCCGCATCTTCCTTAGAGTCCAGGAAACCGGCCCTATAGACCGCCCTGGGGAGAATTCCCGGGAGAACCTTGTCAATGAGATTCTGCATTCTGTTGCCCATGATTTCCTGGAGCCTGTCCGGATCTTCCAATCGAATCTTTTTGCGGACCTCGCTGAGACTGAAATCAACCTGCATGTCCTCAAATATTTCCATATCCTGCCTCACTTAATTGTCAGTAAATTGACACATGAAATACCATTAGAACCATAAGCAAGGATAAATTTTACTTTATATTTGAGACAGCAATTTTCATGCCTTAGTCAT
>JAIPER010000027.1 GCA_021737115.1 Desulfohalobiaceae bacterium | reverse complement strand
CCATTGGGGCAATACATCTTCTTGTTTTTTATAACAGTGATTCAATGATAAGGCCTAAAGTTGACTGTAATCTGTTTCAGGCTCCCTGGCCCAGGTTTTTCCGTTCCAGGGCGTCCCACTTTTCCAGGGCCTGGTAATCCGGGACCCGGGCCAGACCGGAAAGACCGTCCGGAGAGAAGACCTCCCGGGTGGTCTGGACATCCAGAAGGGCCGGAAGCTGCCGCAGTCCCCTCTCGATGGCCTTTGAAAGCTCCTCCGCTTCGCTGACCCGTTCGGCATAGAGACCCAGGGAGCGGGCCAGTTCGGCATAGTTCGGGCCTTCCAGTTCCGAGCCCACGATCCGGCCTTGGAAGCTTTCGATTTGATCGTTACGTTCGATGTTCCAGGCCCGGTTGTTGGCCAGGATGAACAGGACCCTGGCCCGGTGGCGGACGCAGGTGTCCAGTTCCATGGCATTGAAGCCAAAGGCCCCGTCGCCGCTGACGACCACGACCTGACGATTCGGGAAAAGCAGCCCGGCCGCAACTCCGTAGGGCACGCCCACGCCCAGGCAGCCGAAACTGCCGCAGTCCAGATAGTCGGAGCCGGTCATGAGCATTCGGCTGAAGGAGAGGATGTCTCCGCCGTCGGCGATGACCAGGCCTTCGGCCTCTACCTTCTGTTTGAGGCGGGCCAGGAGATAGCGGGGATGAATGCCGCCGTCCTTTCCACAGGGCTCTTTGAAGATATTTTCGTAAAGGGATTTGCGTTTTTCGGCATCGGCTGATTTGAGGCTGTCGAGCCAAGTTTGTTCTGAAGCCGGTCGTTTGGCCCTGAGTCGGGGGGTCAGGCTGTTCAGGATCTCGGGCAGGGATCCGCAGAGCTCTTTCTCCCCTGTCCGGTTGCCGCCCAGTTCGGAGGGTGAAGAACCGATACGAACGAAGCCGGCCCTGGGAAAGACCGCGCTGGAGCCGTAGCCAAGCTGATAATCAAGGTTCCGGCCGACGGTCAGGACCAGGTCGGCCTCCTGCATGACCCGGCCCCGGACCGCGGGGACGCAGGCGGGATGGTCTTCAGGGACCAGACCCCGGCTTTCAACCGTATCCAAGTACAGACAGTTCCAGGCCTCAATGAATTCCTGCAACTCGGATCCTGCTCCCCTGGCCCCTTTGCCGGAGATGACAAGCGGCCGGCAAGAGGAGGCAAGCAGCCCGGCCACGGCTTCAATCTCTGAATCGAGAGGGCGGACACGCTTGATCCCAGGATGGGACTCACGTTTTTGGATACATCCGGGAAACGGTTCCCGGAGCAGGTCGACCGGAAAATCCAGATAGACCGGACCCGGATCTCCAAAGGCCCCCAGGCAGCTCGCAAAGGCTTTCTCGAGCTCAGCGGCCAGCAGGCGGGTGTGTCTGACCGAGCAGGCATACCTGGTGACCGGCCCGGCCATTTCTGCCTGAGGGATTTCCTGCAGGGCGCCCATTCCGAGCTGCGGCCGGGGCGGTATACAGGAGAGGACAAAGACCGGCGTCATCGAGACATGGGCATTGGCGATCCCGGTCAGGGCATTGGTAAAGCCGGGCCCGGCGGTCACGAGGACGCAGCCGGGTTCAGCGGTCAGTTCTCCCTGGGCCTGGGCCATGTGCACCGCCGCCCCTTCGTCCCGGACATCGATGATCCGAATGCCCTGCAGGAAGAGTTCATCCCAGAGGGGCTGGATATGGCCGCCGCACAATCCGTAGATCTGCTGAACCCCTTTTGTTTTCAAAAACTCGGCGATGGCTCGATAAACAGGAATCGGCATTTTCGTTCACACGGTCTCTTGTGTCTATAAGTTAATGCAAGAAATGATGCAAAAAGGATGCCGGAAACAGAAGGGGACGTAGAGCGGGAGATAGGCAGCCTTAAGCGGGATGGAGAAAAGGGCTCGCAGCGCCAAGCGATTCAAAAATGAATCGCCTGGCGGACATGACAACATAAAACAGGGTTCAATCAGAGGGAATTTAGTGATGCGTTTTAGAATCGATTTCGATTCAATCGTGGATCGGGGACTGGGCGCCTTTCAGGTTTTGGCGGTGCTTCTGGAGCTTTCTGGACATGGTGGCCTGGCTGATCTTGAGTTTTAAGGCGGCCTTACGGGTGCTTCGGCACTGCTGATAGGTCTTGAGGATGGCTTCTTTTTCAGTTTTTTCTATAAGTTCCGAGAGAGATTGATCGAAAGCGGAACCCGGGGAAGAGACCGGCAGGAGCTCGTTGTCCAGACCCGGACCCTGGTCCAGGACCACCAGGCGCTCGATGATGTTTTCCAGCTCCCGGACATTACCGGGCCAATCGTAGTCGAACAGGGAGTCCAAGGTTTCCTGGCCGATCTCCTTGCGGGCCTTGTACTTCTCGTTAAAGAGGGTCAGGAAATGCTTGACCAGCAGCGGAATGTCCTCCATCCTCTGCCGCAGGGGAGGCAGGCGGATATGAATGACGTTCAAGCGGTAATAGAGGTCGGCCCGAAACAGGCTTTCGGCGACCTTTTTTTTGAGATCAATGTTTGAGGCGGCCACAAGGTTCAGGTCGAGCTCTATCTCCCGGGAACCGCCGATCCGCCGGATTTTTTTCTCCTGGATGGCCCGCAGCAGCTTGGCCTGCATGGAAGAGGGGATCTCCCCGATCTCGTCCAGGAAAAGGAGACCGCCCTGGGCGGCCTCGAACAGGCCCATCTGTCCCTGGCTTTTGGCGCCGGTAAAGGCCCCCTGTTCATAGCCAAAGAGCTCTGCCTCCAGGAGGGTTTCCGGGAGAGCGGCGCAGTTGATGGTAATAAAGGGTCCGCCTTGCCGTGGTCCCGCGCGGTGGATGATCCTGGCCACGATCTCTTTTCCGGTCCCTGTCTCTCCGGAGATCAGGGTGGTTGCGTCGGCCAGCGAGGCTCTAACAGCGGTTTCGACAACATGTTTCATGACCCGGCTGCAGCTGATCAGATCATTGGCCGACTCCATGGCCCTGAACTGTTTCAGTTCGGTTTGATACCTACTGGTCAGGTCCTGGTATTTCCTGAGCTCGTCTTTTAAGTTGTTGAGATCGGTCAGGTCCCTGATGTTGGCCACGACCCTGATCAATTTCCCGCGTGCATTAAAGACCGGTCTTCCGGTCAAGAGTACTTCCCTGTCTTCAAGCTGGACAAAGAGATGCTTGGGCCGCAGGTCTTTCAGCACCTGGAGTGAGACCAGATCCGGCAGGTAACCCTGCTTTTTGAGCTCCAGGGCCGGTCTGCCGATGAAATCCCGGGCCTTGACCCCGACGATGTCTTCATAGGCCTTGTTCATGCGCAGCAGAATGCCCTGACTGTCGACGCTGACCAGACCATCCGCGCTCAAGTCGATGACTTCGTTCAGTTCCTGAACTGTTTCTTCCAGACGTTCGATCTGTTTCCGACAGGTTTCCTTTGTTGTTGGCATATCTTTTTCTGAAGTTCAGGCAGAGGTCTCATCTGAAACAAGGCCTCTGACTCCTTCTTCGATGCGATCTCTGACCTGGCGCATGAATTCGATGGGCTGCCCGGCAGGGTCTGGCAGGTCCCAGTCTATGCGGCGTGCTCCCGGGACCATGGGGCAGACCTCCCCGCAGCCCATGCTCACGATCAGGTCCACAGAAGCGGATTCCAGGACCTCTTCCAGGGACCGGGGTCGGAGGAAGGCCAGATCCAGGCCTTTCTCCTGCATGACCCGGACCGTGTCGGGATTGATCTCCGGGGCCGGTTCACTGCCTGCCGAGAGGACCTCGAAGCGGTCACCGGCCAGATACCCGGCGAAGGCGCCCGCCATCTGGCTGCGACAGCTGTTTTCGCGGCAGGCAAAGAGTATTGTTTTCCTGGCCTGAAGCGGGGCGAGCAGTTCCCGGACCGCCTGCCTGCAATCTTCTATGACCGTGGGGTGCTTTTTCATATCGCCTTTGGCCTCGATCCGCCGATAGGTCAGGCTTCCGGAAAATTGAGCACTCACGGCGTCGAAGAAGTACTTCGCGGTCATGGAGGTGCCCTGGAAGAGGTCCTTGCCCCTGGTCGCCCCCTGGGCGAGCAGGAATCCTTTTCTGGAACTGCGCCTGGGGTCGTCCAGCTGAAATTTGTATTTCCTGGACCACAGGGTCTGGCTGCGGTCGATGAGGGCCTTGATTCCGGAGGGGACGTTGTAGAAAAAGATCGGAGCCGCAGCCACGATCACCTCGGCCTCGCGCAGCAGGGGATAGATTTCCCGGCTCATGGAGTCGTCCTGAATGACGCAGTAGCCGTGAGTTTCGCAGAAGCCGCAGCCGAGGCAGGCCCGGATGTCTTTTTGGGCTACCGGGACCATTTCGATGCTTGCCCCCTCGTCCTGGCAAGCCTCTAAAAAGGTCGTGAGAAGGTAGGCGGTATTGCCCTTATGCCGGGGGCTTCCCTGTAAACCGAGAATCAACATGGACCCTCCGAATTTTGTTTTTTTTCCGTGAGTTGGCTGACGGTTGGTTCCCGCAGGGAGTATCCCCAGTAGAGGGTGATCCGGCTGTTGTCCTGTTTGAGCAGGCTCAGGCAGGATTCGGCCGCGAAATCCTGAAGCCCCGCCAGGAACCAGGCGGCCAGTCCGCGGTGGACGGGGTCTTTTGAATAAACGAAAGGCTTAATATACAGGCCGGCTTCCCGGACCGACTCCGGCCGAACATGAGCCAGTCTGGCCAGACCCCAGAGGAGACCGCGCTGCAGGACCGGATGCTCCAGATAATTGCCGGCCGGATTGAGGTAGGAGACGAGGATCTTGGAGTACTCCCCGGCAAGCCTCTCCTGCCTGGCGCAGATGTCCCCCATGGCCTGGGGCGCCCCCCAGCCGATGCCCCCGGATTCGTCGTTCAAACTCCACATCAGGCGGCGCATGACCACCCTGGCCGCTTCCAGGTCCTGGTCCGCCAGGCGGGCTGCGACGACTCCCAGTCCGCTCACGGCCCGCCAGCGCTGCAGCTCGTTTCTGCTGTTGAGAAAAGAGATCAGCGGGCTGACCGCTTTTTTCAGTCCGAGGGCGCAGATCTTGTCCAGACTCCGCTCGAAATCTTCTGCCAGAAGAAGCCCGGAGATCTCCTGCTTGGTTTGCCTATAGCCCATCAAGCACCCAGGGCGGCCTTGACTTTCCGGCCGATGTTCTGACCGTAATCGAAACAGGACTTGAGCTTGTCCCCATTAGGGACATACTGAACCTTCAGGCCCTCGTCCAGCAGTTCGAATTTCATTTCTTCCAGTTCCCGGGTAATGAGCTTGACCGCTTCGCCGCTCCAGCCATAGGAGCCGAAAGCAGCCCCGATTTTGTGCATGGGCTTGAGTCCCTTCATGTAGGACAGGACATCGGCCACGCTGGGAAAGAGCTGATTGTTCAGGGTGGGCGATCCCACCACCACGGCCTTGGCATCAAAGATTTCGGTCATGATCTCGCTTCTATCGGAGCTGCGAATGTGCACTGGCAGGGCCGTGACCCCCTGAGCCGCTATCCCGTCGGCAATGGCTTCGGCCATAACTTTGGTGCTCTTCCACATGGTGTCGTAAACCACCACGGCCTTGTTCTCGGTCGGCCCCTGGGACCACCTGGAATAGGCCTCGATGATCCGACCCGGGTCTTTGCGCCAGATGACCCCGTGGTCCGGGCAGATCATATCGATGGGCAAGCCCATGGCCCCGACCTTTTCCAGGAGTCGGGCGATCAGGGGGGAGTAGAGGAGCAGGATGTTGGCGTAGTATTTCCTGGCCTGGTACATGATTTCATGATCATCCCCCTCGTCGTCGAAACGGGCCGGACCGGCATAGTGCTGTCCGAACCCGTCGCTGGAAAAGAGGATCCTGTCTTCGTTTAAGTAGGTGAACATGGAGTCGGGCCAGTGGATCATCCTGGTTTCCAGGAAGGTCAGCTTCTTCCGTCCCAGGCTCAATTCCCCCAGATCCTTGACCGCTTGATAGTTGAGCTTTCGCTCGAAGTGGCTGGAGAGGTTCTTGACTCCCATTTTCGAACAAAAGACCGGTTTGTCCTCGCCGATCGCATGCATGACCCTGGGCAGGCTTCCGGAATGATCCATCTCGGTGTGGTTGCTGACCACGTAGTCGATGTTCTTGGGGTCGACGATCCGGGAGATGTTCGAAAGGAGCTGGTCGGTGAAATCATGCTTGACCGTGTCGACCAGGGTGATCTTGTCGTCGAGGATCAAAAAGGCGTTGTAGGTGGTTCCCCGATGGGTGGAGTAGCCGTGGAAGTCCCGAATGTTCCAGTCAGCGACCCCGACCTGGTAGATATCTTTTGCTATTTCAAGTGGTTGTTTCATGTACGGTCTCCCTTAGATGATCAGGTTTTTCCACAAGGTTCAAATTCGGCAAAATTAAACCAATAGCCGGTGTTGGCCAGGTAGTCGAGCTCAAACTGGACCGTGGCCAGGTGTTTCTCCTCGATCTTCAAAAAATTGGCAAAAAGCCGGCCCTCCTCGGGAAGCTCCCGGACCATTTTTTCATAGAAGGCGCTGGTTTCCACCTTGTCCGCGGCCTCTTTGTAGAGTTCGTGTATCTGTGTCTCATATTCCAGGGCGGTTTGTATCGCCTGCTCTAGATTCATGACTGGCTCCCTGTTCGTTGACAGACCTGTTCGGCTCCGGGTTGGGATTGGGACAGAAAATCCACTATCATCGCGACGACTTCTGATGAGACCTGTTGGTTGTTTTTATGCAGCATCCGGGACACGGTCTCGTCCCAGTACTCCTTGTCTTTTCCGAGATGCAGGCAGATGATCGAGCTGGAATGGCAGTTCAGGCATTTCTTGGTGTAAAGTTCTTCAGCCCTGCCGGCTTGTTTGCCTGTGCAGGACAAAAACACGAAGCAGAGAAACAAAAGCAGCAGGGACAGCATCGCTCTTGGCATCTCATCCTTCCCTGCACTGGCCCTGGCCGTAGGCGATGAATTTGGTGCTGGTCAGTTCTTCCAGGCCCATTGGCCCGTAGGCGTGGAGTTTCGAGGTGCTGATCCCGATTTCCGCCCCCAGACCGAGCTGGGCCCCGTCATTGAAGCGGGTGGAGGCATTGGCCAGGACCAGGGAGGCGTCCACCTCGCCTAAAAAGCGGTTGGTTCTAGCATAGTCGTTGCTGAGGATGACCTCGGTATGCCTTGAGCCGTACTGCTTGACGTGCTCCAGGGCCTGATCCAGATCGTCGACCACCCGCACGGCCAGGATCAGATCCAGAAACTCCCTCCCGAAGTCTTCGGCGGCAGCCGGGCGGGCCTCCGGAATGATTCGGCAGGTCCGGGGACAGCCCCTTATTTCGACACCGTTCTTCTTGAATTCATCGGCCATTGGCGGCAAAAACTCCTGGGCCACATCCCGGTGGACCAGCAGTCCTTCCAGGGCATTGCAGACTCCAGGCCGCTGGACCTTGGAATTGAGGCAGACCGCCCTGGCAGTCTCCAGGTCGGCTCCGGCATCGACAAAGGCGTGACAGACCCCCTTGTAATGCTTGAGGACAGGAACCCTGGAATTATGGGCCACGAAGCGGATCAGCTCCTCACCTCCCCTGGGGATGATCAAATCCAGCTCCTCTTCCAGTTTGATAAGTTCCGAGACCGCCTCCCGGTCCGGGACCCGGATGACCTGGACGGCTGCCCGGGGCAGGGAAAAGGCGGCCAGGCTTTCCTGAAAGACCTCCGCCAGGGCCAGGTTGGAATGCAGGGCCTCGGAGCCGCCCCGCAGGATGACGGCGTTGCCGGACTTGAAGCAGAGTCCGGCCGCGTCGATGGTCACATTCGGTCTGGATTCATAGATCATGCCCACGACCCCCAGAGGGATGCGGATCTTGCCCACGGTCAATCCGTTGGGCCGTTTCCACATTCCGGGTACAGACCCCACCGGGTCGGGCAGGCAGGCCACCTCCTGCAAGCCGCTGGCCATGCCTTCTATGACCGAGTCCGAGAGGGTCAATCTGTCTAAAAACGGAGCGGGCAGGCCTTTTTGTTCAGCTGCCCGAAGATCCTTTTCGTTCTGCTGCTGCAGAAGGGATCTGGATTCCAGAATCCGCTCCGCGGTCCGGGTCAGGACCTCATCCTTGATCTGACTGGAGAGTTTGGCCACTTCTCCGGCGGCCTCGACTGCGGCGGCCGCCATGGAACCGACCAGGGTCTGTACGTCGCTCATGCTTTATTCCTTATCCTTTCCTTAAACACAGTCACAGGGGGGCCAGATTGTCGCGGTGGATGACTTCTTCTTTGCCCTGATATCCCAGCCTGGACCATATCTCGCTGCTTCGGCAGCCCTGGATCATTTTGAGCTCCTCGGAGCGGTAATTGACAATGCCCACAGCCACCTCGTTTCCTGCAGAGTCCTTGCAGAGAACACAAGCCCCTTCCTGAAAATCTCCCCGGACCTTTTTGATGCCCACGGGCAGAAGGCTCTTGCCCTTTTCCAGCAGGGCCCGGCTGGCCCCGGCGTCCAGTTCCAGGACCCCCTCTCTGGCCAGGGTGAAGAGGATCCAGGGACGGCGGCCGTAAATCTTCTTCTGCCTGCCGGGCAAAAACAAGGTGCCCAGGTCTTCGCCCGCAAAGAGCCTGGTCAGGACCCGCTTGGTCCTGCCCCCGGCTATGAGCATCGGGACACCGCACTCTCCGGCCATTCTGGCCGCTTCAAGCTTTGACTTCATACCCCCGCGGCCCGCCCTCCCGGCCCCCTCGCCGGCCATGGCCAGCACGGAGTCGTCGATCGCGTCGATCCTGGAGATCCTTCTGGCGGAAGGAAATTCCCAGGGGTTTTGGTCGTAGAGCCCGTCGACATCACTGAGACAGATCAGGAGGTCTGCTTCTATCAGATTGACGATCAGGACCGCCAGGGAGTCGTTGTCGGTGAATTGGAGTTCTTCCGTGGCTACGGTGTCGTTTTCATTGACAATCGGCAAGATTTTCCATTTGAGCAAGGTGCTGATGGTGTTCTTGGCATTGACGAAACTCTGTCTGGAGATCAGCCCGTTTCTGGTGAGAAGGATCTGGGCCACATTAACCCCGTGACCCTCGAATTCTTTTTCATAGGCATGCAGGAGGCGTCCCTGACCGACAGCAGCCAGGGCCTGTTTCTCCGGCATCGATTTGGGTTCCCTCTTCCGGGCAAGCCGGGCCCGCCCGGCTGCGACTGCCCCGGAGGACACGAGGATGACCTGCAGTCCGTTTCTGTTCAGCCCTACGATCTGTGAGGTCAAATCGGCAATGACCGTTTTGTCCAGGCCGTATTCGTCGGTCAGGACCGCACTGCCGACCTTGATCACGACTCTGTGGGCGGTTAAGAGGGTTTCCCGGTTCATGGATGCTGCTTAAGCTCAGCCTCGTTTTGAAATAAGCGTGCCAGAAAAAGCGGGCTTGGATCCTCCGGTTCCACAGACCAAAGGCCCATTGACAATGGTAGCAAATGAGCGGAGCAGATTCAAGAAAATTACCTGAACCAATTTCAGGGGTTTCTTGCAAGACACCATTTTGTCCTCTGTTTTCCGGATTTGAAGAAAAGCCGCATTTGAAGCGGTTTGAATCGCAGAAGACAAGAGAGCATTTGGGCCAATCGGCGGGTATTTCGATAGATCAGCGATCGGAGAGACCGTGGCTGTTCAGCCTCCCCAGGGCATCTGGGCATAGGCTTGGGAGAGCTTATCCCGGAATTCTCTGAAGAACAGCTCGTGCTGTTGTTCCCATTCCGACAGCATCTCCAGGGCCTCTCGGGCTTTGCCCTCGGTCTTCTCAGCCATCCTGGCATAGTACTCGCTCAGGTCCTTTTCAATGAGCCAGGCCGTGTTGAACACGGTCACATCCGGCACCATGGATTCCTGGACGCATTGTTCCAAAAATTCCGCCCTGGCCCGGGAATCGAAAAAATTCTCCTGCTCCGGTGCAAGGTCCACCTCGGCCGGAAGCTCGATTTCCTGGTCGCTTTTCAAGTTTTTCAAGATGGATTGGATAAAGTCGATGTGCTTGTCCTCCTCCTTGATGAGACGTTCAAAAGCGCTCACCGCAGCCCCGACCCCCATTCTGGACAGGGAAAATTCAAAGAAGCTCTTTCCGGTTTGCTCCTGGTTCAGGGCGAATTCAAAGATCTTGATCAAGTCGTTTCGGCTGGACATGCATTCACTCCTTATTTGAGAAGATTGGTCAGGGCCGATTCCAGATCCGGGAATCGAAAGTTGAACCCGGCCTCCTGGAGTCTCTTCGGCAGAATCCTCTGACTGCCCAGCAAAGCCTGACTCAGTTCGCCGAGCGCGAGCTTGAGCGCGAAGGTCGGGGCTTTCAACAGCGCCGGCCTGCCCAGGACCCGGCCCAGGGTTCTGGCAAATTCCTTGTGACGCACCGTCTGCGGGGCGCAGAAATTAAAGGGACCGGTCAGATCCTGGTTTTCCAGCAGAAAACGCGCCGCCTCCATGAGGTCCTGCAGGTGGATCCAGGGAAACCACTGGCGCCCGCTTCCAAGCGGCCCGCCGAGGCCGAGCTTGAACGGGGTCAGCATCTTGGGCAGTGCCCCGCCCTCACGGCTCAGCACGACGGCAAAGCGCATGAAGGCCACCCTGGCCCCCTTGTCCTCGGCTTTTTGGGCCTCTGTTTCCCAGTCCCGGCAGATCCGGGCCATGAAGCCTTCACCAGGAGGTTTGCCTTCCGTGAGCTCTTCCTCGCCGCGGTCTCCGTAATAGCCAACGGCGGAGGTGCTCAGAAGGGAGACCTCCTGACCCGGTTTGAGCCCCTGAACCAGATTTCTGGTAGTCAGGATCCTGCTGTCATAGATGGATCTCTTCCGCTCCTCGGTCCAGGGCTGAAAGATGTTCCGGCCGGCAAGATTGATCACGGCGTCCACTGTCTTGAGTTCTTCCTGCCAGTCTCCGGGTTGTGTCGTGTTTGCCGAAATGTAGGTGAATCCTTGCATGGACTCAAGAGGATGATGCGGGGAAGTCCCGCTGCCCACTGCCTGGTGGCCTCTGGAAAGCAAAAGGGGAATCAGATGGCTCCCGACAAAGCCCGATCCGCCGGTTATAAACACTTTCATTTCAATCTCCTTCACCAGCTTGAAATTTCTTCATGCCCCTTTTCGTATTCGGCCGGCTGTCGGACATCCAGGATGTTGATCTCTCCAGGAGGAGTGTCATCCATGAGTTTCTCGGCCTGCAGGCTGTCGATGGATGTGACAGGTGTGAAAAACTGCTTCCAGCGCATAAGGCGACTCCTGGGCAGGATGTTCAATATCAAGCGCTCGCTTGCTGCTGAGCGTCAGTGTAAAGACAGGATGGCACTTTCCGGTTTACGCTGTCAATAACACGACTGCTCTGCCTCTGGACGCAAGAACGGGACAGTCTGAAGGATTCGTTTCGACAAGTCCCCTGATTGCTGCTTCAGGTCATGTTCAGAAGCTGCCTGGCCGTGGCCACCCGCTTTTCCATATCCCGATCCTCCAGCTCAGCAGCGACTTGCTCCAGGATATCCGGGATGAGAAGCCCCTGGGGGCACTTCTCCAGACATTCCCCGCACTGGGCACATTGGGAGGCGTAGCCGCTCTCTCCGGAAATAAGGCCACTGTTACGGAGCGCATATCTGAATT
This sequence comes from Desulfohalobiaceae bacterium, assembly GCA_021737115.1. Classification (GTDB taxonomy): domain Bacteria; phylum Desulfobacterota; class Desulfovibrionia; order Desulfovibrionales; family Desulfothermaceae; genus JAABTT01. The sequence continues at coordinate 5,441 of JAIPER010000027.1, read as the reverse complement.
TTGTCTCTTCGGTCTGTTTGAACATGTGCAGCGTGTTGTAGCTGTCGAAGCAGGCGGGGATGTCCACGCCCTCGGGGCAGGGCAGACAGTAGCCGCAGCCGGTACAGAGGACTTTCATGATCTCCCGGTAGGTGTCGGCCGCCCGCCTGATGAGTTCCTTCTCATCGCTCCCAAGAGTACCGGACCGGGCTTCGCCGGCCAGGCGCAGGTTCTCCCGGATGTGGTCCTCGTCGTTCATGCCCGAGAGAACCGTGGTGACTTCAGGGTGGTTCCAAACCCAGCGCAAAGCCCATTCCGCAGGTGAACGCTTTCTGTCAGATTCCTCCCAGATGGTCCTGACTTCCAAGGGTGGGTCGGGCAAACCAAGCGTACCGCCCCGCAGCGGCTCCATGATCACGACGCCCAGATCTCTGTCTGCGGCGTAGATCAAGCCTTCGGTTCCGGCTTGGAGTTCTTCGTCGAGATAATTGTACTGGATCTGGCAGATTTCCCATGGGTAGCCGTCCACGATGCGCTTGAAGTCAGGTAAAAGCCCATGGAAGGAAAATCCTGTATTGCGGACTCTGCCGTCAGCTTTGGCCCGATCCAGAAAGTCCATGAGTCCGAGCTGGAGCAGACGATCCCAGTGGCGGCCGTTCAGGGCGTGGATCAGGTAGTAATCGATGCTGTCTGTCTGCAGTTTGTCCAACTGGGCGTTCAGGTAGGCGTCCATGTCCTGCCTGGTCCTGATCATCCAGGGGGGAAGCTTGGTGGCGAGCTTGACCTTTTCCCGATAGGGGCCGGACAGGATGCGGCCGAGGAAGGCTTCGCTCTCTCCGCAGTGGTAGGGCCAGGCCGTATCCAGATAGTTCACCCCATTGTCGATGGCCGTATGGATCAGTCCGGCCGAAGTCTCTTCATCGATCCTGCCGTTGGTTTCGGGCAGACGCATGCAGCCGTAGCCCAGTATCGAGAGCTTGTCCCCGGTTTTCGGTACTTCGCGAAAGAGCATTGTCTTCCCTCCTGCTCAGTTCATAACTCTTTCCTGTACTCAAAAGTTTGAATACTTTTTTGGACAAATATCAGGTTATACGAAAGAAATGTGCCGCCATTTGACCAGAAGTCCTTCATCACGCCATCCGCATCCGGCATCCAGCATCAAGAATCGAGAAACCAGCATCCGGAACCCCGCCTCAGGCACCCCATCCTATTATTATTCCATGCTTCCATGCCTGGCTGCTGTTGACCGGACCGGTCAGGAGGAACAGCCTCAGCCGGGGCTGGCGCAGAGTCCGTCTTGTGCCTTTGACTGCTCCGGTTGTATCCCTGCCTTCGTCTCAGGCCCATGTTCTTCATCGCAGCAGATGCCTCTTCTTTTGACCAGGGCCAGCAGCCGTCTGGACAAAGGTTTGACGGAAATGACCACCAGAAGTCCGGCTCCCAGCCATTTGCCCCACATCGGGATGAACTCCCCGGCCTGTCCGGCCATGGCCTGAGCGGAGAGGCCGAGCCAGGCGTAGAGCTGATCCGTGAACAGACCGAAGAGAATGGCGGCCAGAACGATGGCCGCGAGGTAGATGGCGGTGCCCCGCCTGCCCAGGATTCCCAGCAGAACGGTCAGGGAGGTCAGGTTGGTGGCCGGCCCGGCGATGAGAAAGACCAGGGCCGCCCCCGGGCTGACCCCTTTGAGGATCAGGGCCGCGGCAATGGGGGTGGAGGCGGTGGCGCAGATGTAAAGGGGTATCCCGATGGCCAGCATGATCAGCATGGAGGACAGGCCGCCGCCCAGCAGGGTGGCGAAGACGTCCTCCGGGATGAAGGCCGTGATCAGGCCGGCCAGAATGAGCCCCAGGAAAAAGAGGGCCACCAGGTCCCCCCAGACCTCGGTCATGGCGAATGTGAGCCCGGCTTTGACTTTTTCCACGAAGGTGTGGTGACTCCTGTGTTCTTCTGGGGGGCACTGCCGGCCGTCGCAACAGCCGTCCACAGGGCAGGACAGGTCCGGAACGATCTCTTCCCTGTTTTTGGGATTGCCGAAAAGGTTTTCCGTGATTCCGGCCGCCATGGCCGTTACAAAGGCCACCACCGGACGGATCACGGTCATCAAGGGGTCGAGCAGGGCATAGGTGATGGAGATCGAGTCCACCCCTGATTCCGGGGTGGATATCAGAAAGGCCGAGACCGCACCGTTGTTGGCACCTTGTTTTTTCAGGCCCGCTCCGGCCGGCAGGACCCCGCAGGAGCACAGGGGGATGGGTACCCCCAGCAGGGAAGCCTTGAATACGGATAAAAATCGTCCCTGGCCAAGATGATTCGCGACCGAGGCCGGGCTGAGGAAGACCCGCAGCAGGCCGCTGACCAGGAGTCCGAAGAGCATGTAGACCCCTGATTCCAGCAGGAGGTCAAGAAAGTTGTGTGAAAACGTGAGGAAATAGGAAGCCATCGGCCGTCACCCCTGGAACCAGCTTTGGACTTCGGCCTTGCTCGGGATCTTGCCCACGCATTTGACCTCCCCGTCGATGACCACGGCCGGTGTCCCTAAAACTCCATAACTGGCAATGTCCATGGTCTTGGTCACTTTTTCGATCGCGGCCTCGAGGCCGGCTTCTGCCAGGCATTTTTTGACGACCAAAGCGGTCTGTTCACACCTGGGACACCCCGGTCCGAGTACTTTTATGTCCATTGTTTTTTTCTCCTTATCCTGTTCTGCCCCGGATATAGTATCCGGGGCAGAACAGGATGATAGCTATACAATACTGATCCAATTTCAGACTTCGTACCAGCGTCTTGACACTTAATCGTAAGCCTTTAAATTAATTGAGAATATTTTAAATGACTTCAAAATTGGACATAATATCGAAATTCGAAGCACGAAATTCGAAACAAATTTCAAATGACAAAAATTCAAAATTCAAAACTATGAAAAAAGGATCGACAACTAATTGCTTTATTTCTGTATTCTTTGAACCTTTGTTTTTGTCATTCGAGAATTTGAATTTCGTGCTTGTTTCGTATTTCGAATTTCGTGCTTAGAACTTATCATAACCTGCTTTGAACAATAACCAGCCAGAAAGCTTTGTCAAGAAAGCCAAAACATCACTCTGCTGTTTTTCCCGCAGATTTCGTGAGGATTCCGGCAACGGTCGAGGGTCAGGCGGGTTCTCCGATGAGGAATATCCCGTAGGTGGCCCGCAGGTTGGACAAAAAACGGATTCTGCGGCCGCTCTTGTCGTTGTTGTCCGTGTTGATGGCTATCTCTTCGAGGATGGTGAAGCCGACCTCCCGGGCGTATTCCCGGAAATCCCTGATGGTGATCACCCTGATGTTCGGGGTGTTGTGCCACTGGTAGGGGAGTTGGGAAGAGACCGGGGCCTTACCCTTGAAAAAGAGCTGGCAGCGATTTTCGAAATGGCTGAAATTGGGAAAGCTGACAATACCTTTATGCCCGATTCTGAGCATGGAGCGGATGACCCGGGCCGGATCGAAGATCTGCTGCAGGGTCTGGCTGAGGACGACGTAGTCGAAGGTTTTGTCGCCATAGTCCTCCATCTCTTCGTTGAGATCTCCCTGAACGATGTTCAGCCCCTTTGCGACCCCTTTGGAAACCAGGTCAGCATCCAACTCGATGCCGGTGCAGAGCGAGTCTTTTTGTGTCTTGAGCGAGTGAAGCAGTTCGCCTTCCCCGCAGCCCAGGCCCAGCACCCGGGAGCTGGAGCTGATCAGGGAGCTGATCAGGCGGAGGTCGTAGCGCAGGTCATTGCGGTGCGTATTGGGAAGAGACATTGTAAAGGAATCCATTGATCATATTGCTTAAAGTGGTGCTGGGCAGCAGGAAGGCGTCGTGCCCCCAACTGGCCTCTATTTCACAGAAGCTGACCTCCAGGCCGCTTTTTTTCATGGCCTTGACCATCTCCCGGGACTGATAGGTGGGGTACAGCCAGTCCGAGGTGAAGGAAATCACCAGATATCTGGCCCGGGTCTTGGCAAAGGCGTCCACGACAGACCCCCGGCCGTGCTCCTGGCCCAGGTCGTAATAATCAGCCGCCTTGGTGATATACAAAAAGGAATTGGCATCGAAGCGTTCCACGAATTTCTTGCCCTGGTACCGGAGATAGCTCTCGACCTGGAAATCGGCCTCGAAGTTATAGGAGAAATCGAATTTGTCCTGAAGCCTGCGGCCGAATTTGAGACGCATGGATTCATCCGAGAGATAGGTGATGTGTCCGATCATCCGGGCCACGGCCAGGCCCAGATCCGGTTTGTTCCCAAAGTAGTAATCCCCGTGGTTCCAGTTGGGATCGGCCATGATGGCCTGGCGGGCCACTTCGTTGAAGGCAATGGCCAGGGCCGAATGTCTGGTGGTGGCGGCGATGGGGATGGCCGCACGGACGAACTCGGGATAGCGCAGGCACCATTCCAGAACCTGCATCCCGCCTACCGAACCGCCGACAACAGCGGTTATTTTCCTGATTCCCAAGTGATCAAGCAGGGCTTTCTGGGCCTTGACCATGTCCCCCAGAGTCAAAACCGGAAAGTTCAGGCCGTAAGGATTTCCGGTTTCAGGGTTGATGCTCCCCGGGCCGGTGGAACCCTGGCAGCTGCCCAGGACATTGGAACAGACCACAAAGTATCTGTCGGTGTCGATGCCTTTGCCCGGCCCAACCATGAAGTCCCACCATCCGGGCTTTTCGTCTTCTTCAGAATAGTATCCGGCCACGTGGGAGTCCCCGGTCAGGGCATGGCAGATCCAGATCACGTTGTCTCTGTCAGCGTTGAGCCGGCCATGGGTCTCATAGGCAATGATCACCGGACCCAGGGCCTGACCGTTATCCAGGACCAGCTCTTCGGCCTCGAAGTATTGCTTCTCGACGATCCCGGCAGAGACCCCCTGGACATCGTGTTCTATATATTCACTCATGGTATACTTACGGTTCTTTGCTGTTATATTATAAACGAAAAGTTAATGGCTGGTCTTGTACTTTGCAAGGGTTTTACAGATTATCGCTCCCGTAAGTATACATAACTATTCCAGGCTGGATTGAAAGACCGCGCAGGATTTGCAGATTTGCATCTTGTCCTTCCAGCTCTGTTTGACCCGTCCCTGGCAGACCGTGCCGCAGGCAAACCAGCAGAGGTTCCCGGCGTCGTACTCCCAGGCCGGGCAGCAATCCCGGATCTCCCGGGGACAGTCGGTTTGTTCCCAGCAGGGTGGGTGCTCGTTGCTCTGCCCCGGCCTTCTGGCCAGCAGGAAAAAAACCTGGCGCTCCACATGGGCGGGGATGTTCCGCCAGCCCTGCTCGTAGCTGTGCACGGCCTTCAGGGAGACGCCCAGGAGACGGGCCATCACTTTCTGGGTTTTCCCAAGGACATTCCTGGCGGTGACGAATTCAGACGGAGTCATGGAAGGGCCTGCTCCAGGTCGAAAATTATGTCGTCGATATGCTCCAGGCCGATGGACAGAC
>JAIPER010000026.1 GCA_021737115.1 Desulfohalobiaceae bacterium | reverse complement strand
ATTTCAGAGCTCTTTCCAGTGAGCTGAAATTTGTACGAATTTTTGGACACTTTAGTGTGACTTATCTGTACCTTGGAAAAAATGTTCAGGGCATTTTTTTCGTCATTGAAACTTTTTATTTTCGAATACCGAGGAACCTGCAATATGAATATCTATATATCAGGATCACTGGCCTATGACCGGATCATGACCTTTCCGGAAAAATTCGCCAGCCATATTCTGCCGGAGAAGCTGCATATCTTGAATGTCTGCTTTCTGGTCAACGATCTGGAGGAGAAGTTCGGGGGAACCGCGGGCAACATCGCCTACTCCCTGGGCCTTCTGGAAGAGAGGCCCACTGTCCTGGCCACGGCCGGCCACGACTTCGAACGCTACAGCAAGTGGCTGCACAAGAACAACGTCGATCCCAGGGGGATCAAAGTCGTAGACGACCTGCCCTGCGCCTCCGCCTATATTACCACGGACCAGGCGGACAACCAGATAACCGCCTTCAACCCCGGGGCCATGAATTATCCCACAAACGGTGAATACAGGTCTCTGATAGAAAAAGACGGCCTGGGCATCGTCTCTCCCGGCAACCTGGAGGATATGCAAAAGTATCCGGCCATATACCGGGAGATGGGCCTGCCCTTCATCTTTGATCCCGGACAGAACATCCCCGCCTTTACCGGCGAACAGCTCAAGGAGATGATCAACGGTTCGTTCATGCTCATTGCCAATGACTATGAGCTGAGCTTGATCATGGAGGCCACCGGCCTGGAGAAAGAAGGTCTGCTCTCTCTGACCCGGACCATCATCACCACCCTGGGGGAGGAGGGCTCGAAGATCTTGAACCGGGACAGGGAGCTGGCGGTCCCGGCGGTCAAGGTCAAAAAGCCACTGGATCCCACCGGGTGCGGGGATGCCTTCAGGGCCGGCCTGCTCAAGGGGCTGAGCCGAAAGCGGGATCTTCCGGAAGCGGCCCGGATGGGGGCGACCTGCGCCAGCTTCTGTGTGGAGCACAGCGGGACCCAGGCCCACTCCTTCAGCCTGGCCGAGTTCCAGGACAGATACAATCAACATTTCTAAAATCCGCTTTTCCCCTCCGGCCTTCAAGGCCGGAGGGGAAAATTGGATAAAAGGAAAAGGATATGGAAATACGAATTTTCCAACCCGGATGCCTGCCGCTTTTAATCGGGAGTCTCCCCTTGCTGGATCATCAGGAGGCCACAGACCTGATCCTGGAGTATACTCCCCAGATCCCCCTCTGGCCCCAGCTCCCGGCCTATGGCCAGGAAGGCATGATCTCCCAGTTCCTGCCCGGCCTGCCGGGGTATGTGCAAAAGGGGGACAAGGAGTACCTGGATACGGGATCAGAGTCCTTTGAGACCGAACTGCTCGAGTTCTACGAGACGTATATGGGGGTCACTGAGAACAAGCTGGACCTGAGTCAGAGCCTGTTCAGCCTCGACCGAAAGCGGGCCTGCGGCTTTTTTCAGCTCATGGACACCCTGGCCGGATGGAAGATGCCGCCCTTGGCCATCAAAGGGCAGATAACCGGTCCGATCACCTTTGGGACCGGGGTCAAGGACCAGGATGGAAAAGCAATCTTTTACGACGAGCAACTGCGCGATGCGGCGGTCAAGCTACTGGCCCTCAAGGCCGCCTGGCAGGTGGAGCAGTTTTCGCCGTTCCGGGTTCCGGTGCTTGTCTTTTTCGACGAACCGGCTCTGGCCGGTTTCGGCTCTTCCGAGTTCATCAGCATCTCCAGGCAGGATGTCCTGGACAGCCTGAACGAGGTCATCGAACAGGTCCAGCTTCGAAACGGTCTGGCCGGGGTCCATATCTGCGCCAATGCCGACTGGTCGGTTCTTTTGGAGTCGAAGACCGACATCCTCAGCTTTGATGCCTACGCCTATTTTGAAAAACTGGCCATGTTCGAGCAGGGCCTGAAGTCTTTTCTGGAGCGGGGCGGGATCATCGCCTGGGGCATCGTTCCCACCCAGGACCCGGAGAGCATCGAAAAAGAGACTCCGGAGAGCCTGAGCAAGAAGCTGCAGGAACAGTTCAAGCACTTGGAAAGGATGGGGATTGACCACGAGCAGCTCTTTGCGCAATCCCTGATCACCCCCAGTTGCGGAACCGGTTCCTTGTCCCTGGATCATGCGAAAAGAGTCCTCTTTCTTACCCGGGAAGTTTCGAAGGAGATGAGAAGGATTTGAAGCGGGCTTCGTCCGCAACCCAAGGTTCCAGGTTCCAGGTTCACGGTTCACGGTTCACGGTTAAGAAAAAGAAAATAGCCCACTGATTTAGTGCTTAAGCTACTTCGGGGCAACACATTTAGAATCCAGTTTTGCCTCCGGACCTTTGTCCGGGGCAAAACTGGATTACCAGTCCGCGTTGACCCGGACCAGTTTCCTGGCCTTGTTGTGAAAATAGACATGGCCCTTGTCCCGGCCGAAGAGGTAGAGGTCCCGGGTCAGGGCGACGTCCAGGCGGCAGTATTCGATGATCTTGTCCATTTTGCCTTCTTTCCACCATTTCAGGGCCAAAAGGCCCGAGGCCGATTTTTTGGCCCCCAGAGTGGCCCCGGCCAGGTTGTCCAGGGACAGCCGGTACCCCAGCCGGGTGTGGACCGATTGAAGCAGGTCCAGGCAGGGCAGGCCCTGGAACGGAAATTCCCTGTAACCGCGCAGGACCTGGAAGTCGAAGCGTTTGATGTTGAATCCCACCACCAGATCCAGCCTCTGCAGATCTTGTATCAGCTTATCCAGGTCGGCCTCGAGATACGTTTGGTAGTCATCCTCTATACTGTCATAGAGGACCACGCAGCTGACCCCCATTTTCCAGGCCCGGTGCCAGCCTCCCACTTCTTGGGCCGAAAGCTGGGTTTCCAGGTCCAGGACCCCGAAGCGGCCGGGCAGGGGCTGCCTGATGACTGCCGGCGACGGGGGTCTGTCCCGACTTGTTGCAGCAGCCCCTGGACTGTCAATCTCGCAGGCAACTTCAGGAGCGGGGTCGGGGTTTTGAGCCGGGGTGAAGACCGCATCCGGGCTGAAGGCCTGCCCGGACAGGGTATGAAGGATATACAGGGCGCTCTGCTTGTCCAGGGGCCTGTTTCCGGAGCCGCATTTGGGGGATTGGATGCAGGCCGGGCAGCCCAGCTCGCAGGAACAGGAGCCGATACTTTTAAGGGTCCTCTCCAGCATCTCTTCGGCCCGGTGAAAGGCCTGCCCGCAGAGCCCGATCCCACCCGGTGCCCCGTCGTAGACGAAGACGGCCGCCTGTTCCAGCTGGGGATGGGCCGGGTGGGAGATGCCGCCCAGGTCCCGCCGGTCGGTCAGGACCAGAAGCGGAAGAATGCCGATCAAGGCGTGCTCCAGGGCGTGAATCCCCCCCATGAAGTGCATACGCTTTTCCTCGACCAGGTTCTGGATCCGTGCCGGGATCTCGATCCAGAAGCCCTCGGTCTCGAAGATCAGGGGATCGAGGTCCAGGGGGACCACCTCCAGCAGTCTCTGCCCCTTGACCAGCCGTTTTTCATAGCCGGTGATCCGCTCCGTGATCCTCAGTCGGCCCAGGCAGACCCTGGTCTGAAAGACCCCGGCCGCGGCGGTCTGTTGTAGGATCTCGGTCTGCTTTTCGCTTCTGACCCTGGTGAAGTAATTGACTTTTTTGGCTTCGGCCCAGACCCGGGACTGTTCCGGCTGCAGGCTTTTAATGACGAAGGTCCGGCCCCGGTGCAGGTAGACCGCCCCGGGGTGGGTTTCGTGATGGGCCCGGTAGAAGTCGATGCTGCCGATGGACCTGCGGCTCGATTCGTTGACGATGCTCAGCTGGGAGCCCGCTCCCCGGAGGTTGACCTGCCGGGCGAAGTCCTTCCAGGGGCAGAACAGACGCTGCCCGGATTCCCCGGGGACGAGGCCCCCGTCTTCTTCGAGGGAGTCCACGACGCCCTGGATCGCGTCCCCGGCCAGAAGGTCCTCCTGCCGGTCCAGGGGGAGGTCCAGGGCCGCGCATTTAAGCTGGCTCTGCATGATCACCGGGTTAAAGGGGTTGAGCACCGCGTTTTCCGGCTGGAGCTGGAAAAGGGCCCGGGGATTGGCCATGAAGTACTGATCCAGACTGTTCTCCATCCCCAGGAGGATGACCCCGCTCTCCTGCTGCTGCCGGCCCACCCGTCCTCCACGCTGCCAGGTGGCCATTATTGAGCCCGGGTAGCCGAGGAGGATGCAGATGTCCAGGGAGCCGATGTCTATACCCAGTTCCAGGGCGCTGGTGGTGATCACCGCCAGGATCCGGCCGTCGGTCAGCCGGGCTTCGATGTCCCGGCGCTCCTCGGGCAGAAAACCCGATCGATAGGCGCTGATCCGCTTCGCATAGTCGGGGCACTGCTTGGCCGACCAGAGGGCGATCAGCTCGGTCATTTTCCTGGACTGGGAATAGACAATGGTCCTCAGACCCCGTTTAAGCGCGGCCTGTAAGAGGGCAAGTCCGCTTTGGGCCGGACCGGTCAGGGGATTGAGCAGCAGGAAGTGCTTCTTGCCTCGGGGGGAGCCGTTGCCTTCGACACTCTCGACCTTGAGTCCGGTCAGCTTGTGGGCCAGTTCCCCGGGGTTGCCCACGGTGGCCGAGCAGAAGATGAAAATCGGGTCGGCTCGGTAATAGCGGCAGATCCGCAGCAGGCGCCTGAAGACCCAGGCCATGTTCGAGCCGGTGATCCCCCGGTAGGTGTGCACCTCGTCCAGGACCACGAAGTCCAGGCCGCTCAAGAATTCCTGCCAGAGGTGGTGATGGGGCATGATGCTCAGGTGGAGCATCTCCGGGTTGGTCAAAAGGATGTTCGGCGGATCTTTCCGGATCCTGTTTCGCTCGCTTTTGGGGGTGTCGCCGTCGTATATTTCGGCCCGGGGTCTGGTCGGATGGGACCAGGATTGCAGCGATTCGGCAAAGGCCCGCAGCTGATCCTGGGCCAAAGCCTTCAGGGGAAAGAGGAACAGGCTGCGGCTTTTGGGCTTGAGGAGAAAACTTTCCAGGACCGGCAGGGTGTAGACCAGTGATTTTCCGCTGGCGGTGGGGCTGGAGATGACCGTATGCCGACCGGAACGGATCAGATCCAGGGCTTTTGCCTGGTGGGAGTAGAGTCTGTGCAGTGAACGTCCCTGCAGCCAGGTTTCAACAGGTTCGGGCCAGGCCTCGGACACCCGGCCGAAAACTGCTTCCCGGCCCGGAAGCTGTTCATGGTGCACGACCTGATCGGCAAAACGTTCGGAACGTTCGATGTCCTTGATAAAGCGGGCAACGTCTTTGGGCATGCGGAGATTTGTTTTGGTCAAGCTGGGCGGTCGGCAGGCCAGCGGCCTTGCTCGCGTGAAGCTTCGGATTTGTTTTGAAACAACCGCTCCCTGCGGTCGCTTGATTATTGGGACGAAGGCAGGGACGGCAGATGATTATTTTCTTTTCGCAACAAGAACTTAAAGTTCTTCCGTTTATCTTTATAAATATTCAATAGTTACATGTCAGCACTGCCAGAGGCAGGGCTGACTTCTGACTACTCATATGAAACATGGGTTAAGAATTCGGAATAATACGAACCGGTCACAGGGCTCTCTTGCGCTTAAACGCTTCCGGCTCTCGGTTTTCTAAGGCTCGCTCATGGGGGATCCCTGCCCCCTCCGGACTCTTAGGCTCTGCTATAACCTTTGATGTTGCATGAATGACAATCTTCTGCAGTCTTATGGTTTGAAGCCTTAGACGCGGTCCGGTTTCCCCCATTTCGCGAGCCTAAGAAAACCTGAGAACCTCCCAGCGAGGTCGCGCAAGAGAACCCTGTCGCCCGGTTCGTAAAGAGAGTGCCAGTGACTCAAAGTTTCTTTTTTGATCAAACTGGCGGCTGCGGGTTTCAACCCAATTACACAACAGCCCGACCATATTCTTAAATATATTAATTAATTATATGTCAGCACTGCCAGAGGCAGGGCTGACCACTGACCACCCTCTGCCTTTCACCAGCATTCCAGCATTCCAGCATCCCAGTATTCCAGCATCCCAGTATTCCAGCATTCCAGCATTCCAGCATTCCAGCATCCCAGCATTCCAGCATCCCAGCATTTCCGGCATCTGACCCCTGTCCTCATTTCCCGGAGATGTTGTATTTCTTCAATTTGTACTGGAGCAGGCTCTTGGAGAGGCCGAGCATTTCCGCCGCCTTGACCTGGACAAAGTTGCATCGGGCCAGGGCCCTGCGGATGAGGGCCGCTTCGATCTTTTCCAGGGTGTCGCCCAGGTCTATTTCCGTGGGCAGAAGATCAGCCGCGCTTTTGAACTGGGCGGTTTCTTCCTTGAGTTCGGCCGGCAGGTCATCATAGCCCACCAGGTTATCCTGGCAGAGGACCACGCTTCGCTCCACGATATTTTCCAGTTGGCGGACGTTTCCGGGCCAGTTGTAGGCGGAAAGGGCCTGCATGGCTTCCTGGGTAAAGCCTTTGATCTCTTTCTGGTTCTGCGCGGAGAATTTATTGAGGAAATGAAAGGCCAGCAGAGGGATGTCCTCCCCCCGTTCCCGCAGGGGAGGCATGTGGATGTTGACCACATTCAGGCGGTAAAAGAGGTCTTCCCGGAAGTTGCCCTGCTCCACTTCGCTTTGCAGGTTTTTGTTGGTTGCGGCCAGGAGCCTGATGTCAACCTGGATCGGAGTGGTTCCCCCGACCCGTTCAAAGGAGCGTTCCTGCAGGACCCGCAAGAGCTTGACCTGGAGTTCAGGGGAGAGCTCCCCGATTTCATCAAGAAAGAGGGTGCCTTTGTCTGCGGTCTCGAACCTGCCCCTCTTCTTGCCCGAGGCCCCGGTGAACGAGCCTTTCTCGTGTCCAAAGAGTTCGCTCTCCAGGACCCCGGGGTTGAAGGCCATACAGTTGAAGGAGATAAAAGGACCGTCCTTGCGGTTTGAATTATAGTGCAGGGACTTGGCGATGAGTTCCTTGCCGGTTCCGGATTCACCGGAGATCAAGACATTGCTGCTGCTCGGAGCGACCTTGTTGACCATGTCCAGGATCTGGCGGACGGCCGAACTGCGGCCGATGATTCTGTTTTGGCCGTTGTATTCCTCCAGGCTTTGCCGCAGTATCCGGTTCTGCTGCCTGGCCTTGCTCATCCTGACGGCCTTGTCCACGGAAAGCTTGAGCTCGTCGTTGGAAAACGGCTTGGAGATGTAGTCGAAGGCCCCGCAGCGCATGGCCTGGACAGCCCCGTCGATGCTTCCGTAGGCGGTCATGATCAAGACCGGGATGTGGGGCTGGTGTTTCTTGATGTGCTCCAGGACGTCCTGCCCGTTTAATTTCGGCATCTTCATGTCCGTGATCACGAGATCCAGTTCGGTCTCCGCCAGGTAATCCAGGGCCAGCTCCGGATCCTGGAGAGAGGTGATGGTATAGCCATCTTCGCTGAGCAGGGTCTCGAGCAGGAGCAGATAATTCTTTTCGTCGTCTATGATCAGGATATGGGCCAGCATATGAAACTCAGCGTTCTGTATCGTTTACTTCGGAGGAAATTTTGGACATTAAATAGATACTTACGGGAGAAATAAATTGCAAGGTGCTGAAATGTACAGCATCGACTAGCAGGTTTTCCGAATAATGAAAACCTCAATTTATGACGACCGGAAGTATAAGTATAGGTTTTCCAGAAAATTTTTCAAGCCCAATCCGGCCCTCGGATCGTAAGATTCTTAAGATCCCGGGGCCGGATTGGGCAATTGGAGAAGCTTGAACCCGAGATCCCGATCAAGGGCTCTTTGCCCCGGACAATCCACGAGTTCGATAAGGACCGCCTCCAGGATCTGCCAGGCCCTGACCCCGCCTCTGCTGCATCCGGTGATCGTGGAATCCTCCCGGCCGCAGGCCAGGTGCAGGTGAAGGATCGGATTCCCGGATTCATCGGGAAACAGAGTCCCGGTACCGACTGCCTCGTGAGGTCTGGCCAGCAGTTGCTGCATGGGATCAATGGGTCTGGCGGCGCCGTCTTTTGGCCCGACCACCAGTCTGCTTCCCTGGTCAACCCCGCCGAGGATGGTCAGGACTCCGGCCCGGATGGACTGCTCCCCGGCAAAGGCTTCGATGACTTCATGCAGGACTTCCCCGTGTTCCAGGCGAAGGACGAAAATCCTGCCCTGTCTGGCTTCTTGATATTGCATATATAAGAATGTTTAACCAGGCTATTTTTGCAAAATATAGTTCTTGGAAAAGAGCTCTGAATTATTTTTTTATGTTATCCATTTTGCCCCGGCCCTTCAAGGCCCGGGGGCAAAATGGATATTAGAATTTCTCGGCCGCTTTGAAAAGGAGCTCCCGGGTCTTCGGGCTGAACCAGATATCCAGGAAGGCCTCGAGGCTTGCCGGGAATTGCCGTTCGAAACGGTCCGCGATCTCCTGCACCCGGTTGGCCTTGATCCTGGCAAAGGCGGGCATGGAGGCGGTGGCGAAGCGCTGGATCTTTTCCAGCCCCCGGTTTTCCAGCTCCTCCCTGGCCAGGGTCTCGTCCACCAGCCCGAGAGTCCCGGCCTCGGACGAGGTGATGAAATCTCCGGTGTACATCATGTGGGTGGCGGCCTGATTGCCCACGATGTGCCTGAGGAGCATATCGGCCAAAAGTGGGACCGGAACCCCGATCACGATCTCGTTGAGGCCGATCTTGGTCTTTTCGGAGGCGGCGATTCTGAAATCGCAGCCCAGACTCAGGATGCAGCCTCCGGCCACGGCGTGGCCGGCAATGCAGCACAGGGTGGGCAGGGGCAAAGTAAGCAGCTTGAACAGGGTCTGGTTGAACCCGGAGTAAAAATCGCGCATCCCGTCGCGGTCAAGTTTTAAGAGTCCGGGCAGATCGAAGCCGATGGAAAAAAATTTCTCCCCACCGCAGAGGATCAGGCCGCGGCTGTCCTTTTCCACGGTCTCCAGGGCCTGCATCAGTTCTGTGATCAGTTCGGGGCCCAGGGGATTGGTTACGGACCCGGCCAGCCTGATCAGTTCGACATTCCCGTGTCTTTTTGTGATGATCGCAGTCATGGCTCTCCCCTTGCCCGACGCCTGAGCTGATGGCGGTTTATTTCCTGCCGCCGGAAAAAGACGGCGGCAGGTATCTGGTTCACTCTTTCCGGCCATAGACATCGTCCATGCGGACGATGTCGTCTTCACCCAGGTAGCTGCCGGTCTGGACTTCGACGAGTTCCAGAGGGATCCTGCCCGGATTTTCCAGACGGTGTTCAGTTCCCAAGGGGATGTAGGTGGACTGGTCTTCGCTGAGCAGGACCTCCTTGCTCCCGTTGACGATTCGAGCCGTTCCCTTGACCACCACCCAGTGTTCGGCCCGGTGATGATGCTTCTGCAGGGAGAGTTTGGCCCCGGGTTTGACCGTGATCCGCTTGACCTGAAAGCGCTCCTCCAGGTCCATGGTTTCGTAGGTTCCCCAGGGCCGATAGACCTTCTTGTGGGTCGAGGCTTCTTCCCGTCCGTCCTTTTTGAGGCTGTCCACCAGACGCTTCACGTCCTGAACCCGGTTTTTGGGGGCGACCATGACCGCATCCGGGGTCTCCACGACGATGTGGTCCCGGACCCCGACCACGGCCAGTAATCGGTTGCTGGCCTGCAGCAAGGACCCCTGGACGTCGTGGTGGATGACGTCGCCCTGGGTCACGTTGCCGTCCTGATCCTTGTCCTTGATCTCCCAGAGTGAATTCCAGGAACCGAGGTCGGTCCAGCCTGCGTCCAGGGAGACGACAACACCCTTGTCGGTCTTTTCCATCAAGGCATAATCAACTGATTCCCCGGTACATTTAAGAAATTCAGATCTGTCCAGGCGCAGGAAATCGAGGTCCTCTACGGCCAGATCAAAGGCGGCCTGACAGGCTCCGGCGATTTCCGGGGCATGTGTCTGGAGCTCCTGCTTGTAGGCACCTGCCTTGAACATGAACATGCCGCTGTTCCAGAAGTAGTCTCCGGACTGCAAGTACTCCCGGGCTTTCTCCAGATCCGGCTTCTCGACAAATGAATCGATACGAAAGCAATCCCCTGCTTGATCCAAATCTGTGGTCTGAAGCGGCTGTCCTTTCCTGATGTATCCGTATCCGGTTTCAGGGTGCTGGGGCACGATGCCGAAAGTGACCAGATAGTCCCTGGCGGCCAAGGCGTCCCCGTGTTTTACTGCCTGCTCAAAGCCGGGCTGGTCCTCGATATGGTGATCGGCCGGGAGGATCAACAGAGCCGGATCAGGGTCGGTGGTCAGGGCCTGCATGGCGGCCACGGCAATAGCCGGGGCGGTGTTCCGGCCGTCCGGCTCCAAGATGATGGCCAGAGGCTCGGCCTCCAGGGCTCGGAGCTGCTCTGCGGCCATGAAGCGGTGTTCCTGGTTGCAGATAACGATGGGCCTGGAAACGCCCTGACCTCTAAGCCGGAGAAGGGTGTTCTGGAACATGGAATGTTCGTCAACCAGGGGCAGGAACTGTTTCGGGACCTTGCTCCTGGACAGGGGCCAGAGCCTGGTGCCGGACCCGCCGCAGAGGATGACCGGAATGATCATGGGATACCTCCTGTTTTGCAGAATACTGATGCGAAATGAGTATACATGAATCGAACTCAAAGACAAGGAATGATTGCCTGGCGCAGAAACGACGCCCCGGAGATCGGTCCTGTGCTTATCTCGGGCCTACCCCGGCCAGAAGGTGGCCCGCAGGAACTTGGGATCGAAAAGAGTCCGGGGATTGGTCAGGATCTGATCCGGCAGGATATGATACCAGCGATAGCCAAGCAGCCGAAAATGGGCCGCGACCTGTTTCCGGATGCCGGTTTCCCGGGCGGCCTGCAGCAGGGCGTCCCTTTGGCAGCGGGACCGGCTATTGATGGTCAGGAGTCTGACCCGGAAGCCAAAACGGGAAAAGGCCTTTTTGAAACGCCTGTATTCCCGGTATCTGCACAGACCGTCGGTGAAGGAACAGAGAAAGACCCCCAGGGAGGCGGCGAGTTTCAAAGAAGTGAGGCTTGTTCGCAGGTGTATGTCTTCCGGCAGACTCAAAAGGAGCAGGCGGATCAGATACATGGAGACAGCCAGGGCCAGGAGGGTGAACAAGTGGGGCAGCGGGGCGGCCATCATATAGGACAGGGCGTTTTGCCGTAGTTTCAGAGTTCTTTCCCGAATGCTGAATTATCCATTCCTGGACAGGATGCGGTCTTTGAGCACTTTCTGGTCATAGGCCTTGAGCAGATCATCCCGGCTGAGGATGCCGCTGACCCGGTTGTCGGGTCGGATTATCGGGATCATGGACATGTGGTGCTTTTCAAAGAGATGCAGGCCTTTTTCCAGATCATCGGTCTCAAGGAGGGTGACCACTTCCCGGGTCATGAGCTCTGCGGCCACAACAAGATCCTTGAGGTCTTCAAAATGGATGAGGGCTGATCGCAGATCGCGTAAGGACAGGACTCCGGCCAGCTTTTTTTGTTTGTCCAGGACCACGAAATGAGGAAAAGGCGTTTGCTGGATCATATCCACAATGGGTTTTAAAGAGGTGTCACTATATACGGCTTCGAAGTCCTTGCGCATGACGTCCTTGACAAAGATGTTTCTGAGGATGGCAATATCGTGGCCCCTGAAGATGTTCACCCCTTTTCTTATCAGCTTGAGTTCGTAGACGGAGTACCCGGACAGGAAGCGGACCACCAGGGTGGCGCTTATGCAGGCCAGCATCAGGGGCAGGATGATCTGGTAGTGCAGGGTAAGTTCGAAGATGGTCACAATGGCGGTGATCGGGGCCAGGGTGGTCCCGGAGACCACGGCCCCCATCCCGGCCAGAGCGAAAAAGGCCGGGCTGATCGGCAGTTCCGGCCAGAACAGGGTCGCTCCGAAACCGACAATGGTCCCCAGGCAGCCGCCGAGGAAGAGGGAGGGGGCGAAGATCCCGCCGCTCATGCCCGAGCCGATGCACAGGGAGGTGGCCAGCATCTTCCCGGCCAGGAGGAAGATGGCCAGGGTCAGGCCGAGGGAGGCGGACAGGGCCAGATTGACCGTTTCATAGCCCACTCCCAGCACCTGGGGGAGCATCAGGGCCAGGCCTCCCAGACCAAGGCCGCCGAGCCCGGGCTTGATCCATTCCGGAATCGGAATCAGGTTGAAGAGATCCTCGATTTTAAAGATCAGCCAGACAAAGGCAATGGAGACCAGGCCGGCGGCGAGCCCCAGGACCAGATAGGCCGAAAGCTCCCAGTGACTGTCCAGGACAAAGGGGGTGACCTGGAAAGCGGGCAGCTCCCCCCAGAAGAGCCTGGAGAAGACCGAACCGGTGATGGCGGAGATGACGATGAAGCTGATATAGGAGACCTCGATGTTCATGAGGATGATTTCCATGGCGAACATGGATCCGGCAATGGGGGCGTTGAAGGTGGCGGCGATTCCGGCCGCGGCCCCGCAGGCCAGGCAGAGGCGCCGGAGTTCGGGGTTGAGGCCGAAAAACTGGGCCAGGGAAGAGCCGACCGAGGATCCGATCTGGACGATGGGACCTTCCCGGCCCACCGAGGCCCCGGCCCCGATGAGCAGACCGGTGATGGCGGCCTTGAGCAGGGTCACCCGGTGCCTGATGGTGCTCTGTCTGGTGGTCACCGCCTGGATGACCTCCGGGACCCCCGGACCTCTGGCTTCGGGCACCAGGTAGGTGATCAGCGGTCCGGCAATGAGCCCACCTGTGGTCGGTATGCCCAGAATCAGCCACCAGGGGGTGTTGGCCGCCTGTTCAACCAGAGTGGCCCCTTCGGCCCAGAAAAGGGTCTGAAAGAGCTCGATCAAAAACCTGAAGACCAGGGCTCCAACTGCGGCCAGCAGTCCGATGACGATGGAAAAGCCGAGCAGGGTCAGATCCAGAATTTTGCCCTGATTGAGCGAGAATAAATTTATTTTTCTAATAAATCCGGGAAATTTGGCCATAATTCAGAGACGAACCACTGCGAGGGCTGCGTTTAAGGCGAGGTCAGGATCTTGGAGATATTGTTTCCATAGAGCCCCTGCAGTTCCTGCCGGCTCAGGCCGGAGCGGGCGAAGTCCCGGTAGTATCTGGATGGAGGGAGCAGGGGAAAATCCGTCCCGAAGAGCAGCTTGTCCGGGCCCACGCCGCCGGCCAGGCAGGCCAGGGCTTCGGGCCTGTAGAGGAAGGGAAAGGCCGCCGTGTCGAACCAGCAGTTGGCAAGTACGTCCCGGACCTCTTTTTTCAAGTAGCCGAAAAAAGGCAGTCCCCCGCCGCCGTGGGCCAGGATCCACTTGACCGTGGGATGGGCCTTGATCAGATTATAGATCTGGTTGAGGCTCATGGGGCTTTTCCCGGGATAGGCGTGCCCCACGGGCTCGTTGGTGTGCAGCAGGACTGGCAGATCGGCCTCTGCCAGGCAGGCGGCCAGAGGGCTCAAGGCGGAAAGCGCAGCTGGCCCCAGACCCTGTTCATAAAAGGCCAGCTCGCCCACACCCCTGGCCCCGCCGGCCAGACAACGCTTTACTTCTTTCAGGGCTTGGGGATGGGTCGGGTCCAGGCAGCAGAAGGGAATCAGACGGCCGGAAAACCGCCTGGCCGCATCCAGGACATAGTCGTTGTTCAGACGGAAGTTTTCCTTTTTTCTCCAGGGAAAGCCAAAGACCACGGACTGTGCGACCTGCTCTGCGTCCATGGATTCGATCAGCTCGGAGGCCCCGATCAGGACGGCCCGGGGATCGGAGTATATGGCGGAGAACTCCGGTTCGCCCTCTAGAAATTTTTCCCGGTTTTGCCTGACTTCCCCGGGGCAGATATGGACATGGCAGTCAATGATTGGAGTCATTTTCCTGTTCCTGTTTGTCCAGCATGATGTCGAGGATCGTCCGGTCGGTCACAAGCATGCCTTTCTGACTGATCCGGCCCAGGTTGCGGATGGTCTGTTCCGCCGAGTCGCCCTGGAAACCTTCCGGCGCTGAAATTGCGCTCCCGGAAAAGGCCAGAAGGGCGGACTGAACCGCCGAACCGGAAGCAGTGGCCAGTTTCAGGGCGCAGCCCGGTTTGGCCCCGTCGCAGAGGATCCCGCCCAGGTCTGCGATTAGGTTGTTCACGGCCGCGGAGATCTCCTGGCCTCCTCCGCCGAGGAGCCTGGTTATACCGGCCGCAGCCCCGGCGCCGGCCGCGATGGAGCAGCTGCAGATCGCCGAGAGTTTGCCGGTATGGGTCTTGATCATGGCGGTGATCAAATGGCTGAGCCCGATAGCGGTCAGGGCTTCTGTCTCGGAGCAACCCAGAAAGTCGTGGACGGCCCAGATGGGCAGGATGGCGGCCAGGCCGTTGTTGCCGCTCCCGGCTGAACTCATGGCCGGGAGGTCGACCCCGGCCATCCTGGCGTCGGCTGCGGCTGCGGTCAGGATTTTTGCCTTCAGGGCCATGTCCTCGGCCAGGAGGCCTTTCCTGGACAACTCCTGAAGAGACCTGCCGATGCCGAGTCCGTGCCTCTGCTTAAGGCCGGATTCGGCCAGGGCCAGGTTCATGTCCACCCCCTGCTTCAAAAAATCGAGGTCGTCAGCGTCAATATCATTGGTCAGTTCAAAAAGCTCAAAAAGGCTTTGCTCCTGAAGCCAGGATTCAAGGCTGCTCGGTCCGCTTTCAGCCGAGGGCCGGGACGTCTGCAGCAGCGGGCTGTGCACAAGCGGCTCTTTGTTCAGGCTCAGATGCACAATCCGGTCGTGCGCGCCCTGGATAATCGACTCAGCCAGAGCGTCGGCCGAGGATCGAACCTGACAACGGATGTACAGACCGGCAGCTTCCCGGTTCAGGCTGACCTGAACCTTTCCTGAATCCCTCAGCTGCTGGGCTCTGTTCAGTGTCCGAGCGTCGACGTTTTGCAGGATCTGCATCTTCATTTCGGGAAGGGCGATCAAGGCGCCCAGGGCAGCCGCCAGATCCAGGCCCTTTCGGCCTCCAGTGCCGGGGATGTTCACACCGAGACCGTTTTTGAAGACATTCGGGTCGACAGTGACGTGCAGGGTGTCGATGGATGATCCACGAAGCAGGGAGGAGGCAGCGGCAGCGGCCAGGGCTGCCGCGGCCGGTTCAGTGCAGCCCAGGGCAGGGAAGGCCAGGGCCTGCAGGACTTCCTTGACTGGAAGATTCATAGACAGCGCTCCATGAAATATCGGTAGAAGGCGCAAATCACCAGAGCATGGGTGATGGTGTTGTTTCGTATCAATTCCGGTATGTATACAGCTCTTGCTTACCCGGGATCAGTCTGTTGATGTTTCCCGATCTGTAGGCTATCATACTTGAAAATGGGAGCGGATGCAACTTCATGAAATCCGAAGTCAATACGGCTTGACAATGAAATACCATTACATCTGTACGGACTGCAAGACGGAGTACGAACTCGGACCGGCCCTGATGGTCTGCCCGGACTGCGCCCGGAGCCAGGACCGGGATCAGCCCCTGTCCGGCATTCTGGAGGTTGTCCTGGAAGGAGGAATCGGACACGACTTCGATTTTCACGACCTGCTGCCTGTAGAAAAAGAGTTTTTCCCGCTCGTTCCTGTGGGCGGGACTTCGCTCTGGGGGCCGGACAAACTCAGGCTGGAGCTCGGATTTCCCAATCTGTATTTCAAGGACGATACCGGCAACCTGACCGGTTCTTTCAAGGATCGGGCCTCCATTCTTGTTTCGGCTTTTGTCCGGAAATACGGGCTCAGGGATATCGCCCTGGCCTCTACGGGCAACGCCGCATCCTCCATGGCCGGGGTCGGGGCCGCGGCCGGGCAGCGGGTAACCGTCTTTCTGCCCAAAACCGTGCCCCGGGCCAAGATCGTTCAGACCCTGCAGTACGGAGCAAGAGTGTATAAGGTGGAGGGCAACTACGATCTGGCCTATGAGTTCTCCCTGGAGTATTCCCGCCGAAAAGGCGGCCTGAACAGGAATACGGCCTACAATCCCCTGACCATCGAGGGCAAGAAGACCGTGTCCCTGGAGCTTTACCGGCAGCTTTCGAAGCCGCCTGACACCGTTTTTGTCCCCACCGGGGACGGCTGCATCCTGAGCGGGGTGTACAAGGGGTTCAAGGATCTGCTGGCCCTGGGGCTGATCGAAACCATACCCAGGGTGTATGCCGTTCAGGCCGAGAACAGCGCCGCCATTGCCAGAGCCTTTCACACAGGCAGGTTTGAGCGGATTCCTGCCGAGACCCTGGCTGATTCGATCTCGGTTGACGTTCCCAAGAGCGGCCTGCACGCCCTGAAACAGCTTAAGCAGTATCAGGGCCGGGTCGTGACCGTCTCTGACCAGGAGATAATCAAGGCCCAGGCCGATCTCTCCGCCTGTAGCGGGCTGTTTGCCGAACCAGCGGCAGCCGCCGCCTTTGCCGGCTTCCTGAAGGTGAGGGCAGAACTCGACCGGGAAGCGCAGATAGTCCTGTTGATCACCGGCAGCGGTCTGAAGGACATCGACAACGCCCTCAAGGGAGTGTCGGTCCCGGAGACAACCATTTCCAGTGTTGAGGAGATTATGGATGATAGATTTGACCATAGACCCTGAGGTTCGGGACAAAAACGCGGCCTATTGTCGGAAAAAAGGCATCACCCTGCCGACCCTGGCCATGATGCAGAACCCGGAAATGATCCCTGAAAAGATCAAGCACAGGCTGAAACAGGTCGGCCTCTGGGACCTCGATTCGGCCAATCTTTTTCGAATCACCTGGAAAAACGAACAAAAGGAAAGAGGAGGCCTCTTCAACGGTGTCAACCATTTGCTGCTTCCTCCGGAGCTGACCGGATGTCCGGCCCGGATCATCTGCCTCACCGGCAAGTGGTTCCCTACCGGAGCGCACAAGGTGGGGGCCACCTATGGCTGTCTGGCCCCGGCCCTGGTGACCGGACAGTTCGACCCGCAGCAGGCCAAGGCGGTCTGGCCCTCCACCGGGAACTATTGCCGGGGCGGGGCCTATATCTCGGCCCTGCTGGCCAGCCGGGCTGTGGCCATCTTGCCTGAAGAGATGTCCAGGGAGCGTTTTG
>JAIPER010000025.1 GCA_021737115.1 Desulfohalobiaceae bacterium | reverse complement strand
CAGCTTAACACCTCAACAGCTTATCTGTATCTGTCGGCCAGCACCCTGACGATCCGCTGACTGGCCCGGCCGTCCCAGAGTTGGGGCACCCGTCCCTTCTTGCCCTCGCCGGCCAGCAGGTTCTGTACCGCATCCAGCAATTTCTGCGGGTCCTGCCCCACCAACTGGTTGGAGCCCACCTCCAGCGTGATCGGCCGCTCGGTATTTTCGCGCAGGGTCAGACAGGGAATCTGTAAGGCCGTGCTCTCCTCCTGCAGGCCCCCGGAATCGGTCAAGACCGCGGTCGCGTCCTTCCACAGGTACAGAAAATCGTCATAGGCCAGGGGCTCCAGCAGAAGAATCCCCTCGTCCACTTCCCAGTCTTCCCCCTGCTGCCGGCAAGAGCCGAGCAGACCGAATTCCTCCAGCCTGGCCCTGGTCCTGGGATGGCAGGGAAAGACAACGGGGACCTCCCTGGCTATCTCGGTCAGGGCCTGCATCAGTCCAGTCAGGACCTGCTTTTCGTCCACATTGGAGGGCCGATGCAGAGTCAGACAGAGGTACCGCTGGGGCAGCTTGTCCTTGATTTCAGCTGCTTTACGGCCCACACCCCGGACGTTTAGATGATTTAGCTGATAAAAAAGATTGTCGATCATGACGTGGCCCACGAAATGGATTGATTCCGGGTTGTGCCCTTCCCTGATCAGATTCTCGCTTCCCTGCCGTTCCGTGGTGAAAAACAGATCAGTAATCGCGTCCGTGGCCAAACGGTTGATCTCCTCGGGCATGAAGCGGTCAAAGGAGCGCAACCCGGCCTCGACATGGGACAGGCCGATGTGCAGCTTCTTGGCCACCAGCCCTGCGGCGATGGTCGAGTTGACGTCCCCGACCACGAGCGCTTCCTCCGGCTGCTCCTTTTCGCAGACATCCTCGAAGCGGGTCATGATCCTGGCCGTCTGGTCCGCGTGGGTTCCCGAGCCCACATCGAGGCTGTAGTCCGGCATCCTGATCCCCAGTCCCTGGAAAAAGGACTCGGACATGTTCTGATCATAGTGCTGTCCGGTATGGACCAGGACCGGCTCGATCCTGTCCCTGTATTCCTTTTCCATGACCCGGAGGATGGGAGCGATCTTCATGAAATTCGGCCTGGCCCCGGCCACAAGGATAATCTTTTGCATCCATGCCCCCAAAACAGTTTCAAATATCAAGTTACCATGTTTTGTTACTTCAGACTTCGTACACCGGTACCAAATTACAGATCTCTTTGCCGTTTGCTAAAATTGGAACATTATTTGGACAAGGATCGGTAGTTCTCCACGGATATTTTGATAATGAAATAGAGTGACTGCCCGCGAATCACGCGAATAGACGCGAATGAAGAGAGCTCATTTTTTCATCTGCCGGGGATAAGTACCCGGCAGATGAAAGCGTCATCGCCTGTCCGGCGAACCGCAGGCAATCTATGTATGCCTTCAAAGCGAAGCCTTTTGGCCGGCTGCTGCTCTTATTCTGCCGGCCAATAATTTCCTATTCGCGCCCATTCGCGTGATTCGCGGGCCAATTCTTTTCTTGGCTTACGCTGAATAAAGTATTAACGGATGAGCACCAAAATCCGCTCAGATGCATCCTCGGTCACTATTTGCATATTGTTGAAGTTCCTGTAATGTAGTGCGCTTTAACTCTTGGCCTCTATCTTCAGCAGCCTTGTCCGAGCGTCTCTTCAAGTAGTCAATAAACAAACGATCTCCCTTTATCTTAAGATATTCCATAAAATTGAGGACTTCATGCTTGTCTTGTTCTGGAAGAACCGGGAGATTATCAATAATGAGCTCATCCAAATAATGTTTATCCATGTGCACCTCCTACACGCTGGTTCGAATTTAGCGATCGCTGTTCAAACCAGTTATTAAATTCGTTTGCTGTTTCCGTTTTTACGTTTCCTACTCACTCCGTCCTGCTTCCTGGCTCATTCCACTGTCACGCTCTTGGCCAGATTCCGCGGCTGATCAACATCGGTGCCAAGCTCGACCGCCATCTCATAGGCAAAGAGCTGCAGGGCCGGCAGTACGGCGAAGGAACTGAGAGGCCAGACCAGTTCCGGGATGTCCCAGCGATAGGTTCCGAAAAATTTCAGGCTGGGGGAGCTCAGGAGGATGACCTCGCCCTTTCGGGCCAGGACCTCCTTGATGTTGGACAGGGTCTTCGGGGCCAGGTCATCGGCCGGGGCCACGACAAAAGTGGGGAAAGCCGGATCGATCAGGGCGATGGGGCCATGCTTCATTTCCCCGGCGGCATACCCTTCGGCATGGATGTAAGAGATTTCCTTCAGCTTGAGAGCCCCTTCCAGGGCCAGGGATGCATTCAGGCCCCGTCCCAGGTAAAAGAAATGACGGCTCTCTCGGTAGCGCTGGACCAGATCCTGTGCGGTTCTTTGCATTCCAGGGAGAGAGGCTTCGAGGACCCCGGGCAAAGCCCTCAGGTGTGTGACCACGGTTCGCTCCAGGGACTCGTCTGTAGTTCCCCGGCGCCGGCCCCAATAAAGGGCCAGGAGCAACAGGCTGGTCATCTGGCTGCACATGGCCTTGGTCGAGGCCACACTGATCTCGGGTCCGGCCTGAGTGTAGAGGACCCTGTCCGACTCCCTGGCCACGGACGAGCCCACGACGTTGCACAGACCCAAAACCGGGACCTGGCTTTCCCTGGCCATGCGCAGCCCGGCCAGGGTATCTGCGGTCTCCCCGGACTGGGTGATGGCTAAAGTCATGTCGTTTGGGCGAAACCGCAGCTTGCGATATCTGAACTCGGAGGCGATATCCACCTCCACATCGATGTCGCTCCAGTGCTCAAAGAGGTGTTTGGCCCAGAGCCCTGCATGATAGGAGGTCCCGCAGGCCACGATGCGCAGCCGCTCCGGAACCGGCAGGCCTTCGACCTCCGGGAGCAGGACCTGCGCCTTGTCCTGATCGATGCGGCCCTTGAGACAATCCTGGATAACGCCTGGCTGCTCAAAGATCTCCTTGAGCATAAAGTGCGGATAGCCGCCTTTTTCCGCAGCCCTGATGTCCCAGTCGATCCTGGAAACCTCTTTTGCCTTGGGATTGCGGGAACCGCTGTCGAATACCTGCCACCCACCCGGCTCCATCCTGACCAGTTCGCCATCATCGAGATAAACCACATCTCTGGTTGCCGAGAGAAAGGCGGGGATGTCGGAGGACAGAAACATCTCTCCTTCTCCAAGGCCCATCAGGAGAGGGCTCGATTGCCTGGCGGCCCAGATCACCCCCGGTTCATCCTGAAAGATCACGGCGATGGCATACGACCCCTCGACCTGGTCCAAGGCCCAGGCCAGGGCCTCGAATTTTTCCTTTTTCTGCAGGCAGCCCTGACTGATCAAGTGGCTGAGGACTTCGGTGTCGGTCTCGGAGGTGAACCTGTGGCCTCTGTCCTCCAACCAAGTCTTCAGGGTCTGGTGGTTCTCAATGATCCCGTTATGGACCAGGGCCAAGCCTTTCCCGTTGTCTGTATGCGGGTGGGCGTTGTTCCGGTTGGGCAGCCCGTGAGTGGCCCAGCGGGTGTGGCCGATGCCGCTGGTGGCTCCGTTTTGTCTGCCTTCGAGCATTTCTTCCAGCTGATGCATCTTCCCGGCCTGCTTGACCACTGCCAGTGAGCCCTTGTGGGCATAGGCCACCCCGGCCGAATCATAGCCCCGGTATTCGAGCCTCTTCAAACCGTCCAACAAAATGGGGACCACCGGACGATGACCGCTGTAGGCGATGATACCGCACATGGATTGACTCCCTCCTCTTAAGGTTCCAGGTTCACGGTTCACGGTTAAGAAAAAGACAATAGCCCTCTGATTTATGGCTTCATCTCCTTCGAGGAAATACACTTTTACTGATCCAACTTAGCTTTTTGTGAAACTTGGGCCTAGAGCCTTGGAGTTGCCGGTCTTTGTTGTAAAAACCAAAACTGGATCAGTATACTTCGTCACTGCAAGATTTTTAAATCTTCCTGGAATAAATCCTTTTGCAAGATACTATGCAAGACACATGCCATTTTGAAAAACCCGTAAAAACCTGTGAAAATAATAATGTATCATTTTTAAATAATTGTTTATTCTAAGGGGCAGCCGGAATAAAGGACCGCGGTTCACTGGGCGCAGCAAATTGGTTTAGCCCAAACTGTCTGGAAAAACCAGACAGAATAGGCTATGTACCTGGAAAATTTGAATCTGGAAAAAGCAGACGCTGTCTGAAAAAGTCAGACTAAAGGCTGAAAAATTTAAAAGTGTTCCGCGGCCACTTTTAAAACAGGATGGGTGGAAACAAGAAGTGCGGGAACGGGGTCCCTGGGATCAGACACCTGGCGATGCCCTGTCTGGAGACGAGCAGGCATGTGGAGATGCGTCCACTATAGAATTTTAGATTTTGGATTTTGGATTTTGGATTTTCGATTGTTAAGACAAAGAATAAGAGCTGGTTATCTGGCATAAATCCAGAAACTTTTTCTTAAAGGCTATACAAAGCGGGTCAAGCTATTCCGGATGATTGAAGACCTTGAAGCCCACCCGTTGACAGAGATGATCCTTTTCGGCCTCCTGCAGATCTTCGCGGACCATAAGCGCAACCAGTTCCTCGAAAGTTGTTTCCGGTTCCCAGCCCAGTTTCTGCCTGGCCTTGGAGGCGTCGCCCTGGAGAAAGTCGACCTCGGTGGGCCGGAAGTAGGCCGGGTCGATGCGGATCACGGTCTTGCCCGTAGCCTTGATCTTGCCCACCTCGTCTATTCCTTCGCCTTCCCAGACGATGTCCAGGCCGATCTCGGCAAAGGCCTTCTCCACCAATTCCCGCACCGAATGCGCCTGACCGGTGGCTATGACAAAGTCCTCCGGTTGGTCCTGCTGCAGCATGAGCCACATGGCCCGGACGAAATCCCTGGCATAGCCCCAGTCGCGCCTGGCATCCAGGTTGCCAAGATACAGCGTGTCCTGCAGGCCGAGCTTGAAGCGGGCCACGGCCCGGGTCACCTTTCTGGTGACAAACGTCTCCCCTCGAATGGGGGACTCGTGATTGAAGAGAATCCCGTTGACCGCAAAGATGTTGTAGGCCTCCCGGTAATTGACCGTGATCCAGTAGCCGTAGACCTTGGCCGCTCCGTAAGGGCTGCGGGGATAAAACGGCGTAGACTCGGTCTGAGGGATATCCCTGACCTGCCCGTACATCTCGCTGGTGGAGGCCTGGTAGAATTTCGTATTGTGCTCCATTCCCAGGAGCCGAATGGCTTCCAGAAGACGCAGCGTGCCCAGGGCGTCGGAGTTGGCCGTGTATTCCGGCGACTCGAAGGAGACCTTGACGTGGCTCTGGGCGGCCAGGTTGTAGATCTCGTCCGGCCGCACTTCCTGAATGATTCGAATCAGGTTGGTGGCGTCTGTCAGATCGCCGTAGTGCATCCGAAAGGCGACCCGGCCCTCGTGGGGGTCCTGATAGAGATGATCCACCCTGGCCGAGTTAAAGGACGAGGCCCTGCGCTTGATCCCGTGGACCTCATAGCCCTTCTCCAGCAGAAACTCCGCGAGATAGGCCCCGTCCTGGCCGGTGATGCCGGTGATGAGTGCTTTTTTCATGATAGATTTTTTTTGTGTTACGCGGTTAAGATAATTAAAGGCAAATTCCACAGCTTGAAATGTATACGGCAGGCTCCTTATCCACTTCCTGTGCCCCTTCTCCTGGATTCCGGCCTCCGCCGGAATGACGGAATCGTACCCCTTCTCCTGGATTCCGGCTCCCAGCCCAGTTTCTGGCTCAAGGCATGCTTGTTTTCTGCACACCCGGCCTCAAGTGCGATGGGTGCAGGCAGTCCTTACAGCCCGGACCTGACCTGATCCTTGATCCGCTTGACATGTCCCCGGCCCAGACCCTTGACCTCACAGCCCAGTTCGAAATAGCGCTTGATCCGGGCATCGCTGAGCAAGCCGAAACAGTCGATAATGGCCGCTGGCTGGCCTATCTTCGTAAGCACCCCGTCTGGATCGAGGTCCAGGTAGGCCTCATGCCTGGCGGCCAGGATCACGGCGTCGGCCCCCTGCAGGGCCCGGTCCAGATCCTGCTCCACCCTGAGATTGGACAGCTCCTCCTGGTTCCGGAAAAAACGCGACCTGGACTGGCCCGGTCCCGGGTAGGTCTCCTGTTTCTCGAACTCCCACCAGTGGGCCACGTAGGGGTCGTGGGCCGCGATCTCGGCCCCCATCTCGGCCAGTTTGCGGATGACGA
This sequence comes from Desulfohalobiaceae bacterium, assembly GCA_021737115.1. Classification (GTDB taxonomy): domain Bacteria; phylum Desulfobacterota; class Desulfovibrionia; order Desulfovibrionales; family Desulfothermaceae; genus JAABTT01. The sequence goes on along the minus strand of JAIPER010000025.1, from coordinate 10,769 downwards.
TCTCCGAACCGGAGTAGCGAGTGTCGCCCACGTCCTCCCGGTAGGAGGCCCCCAGGACCACGACCCGGCAGGCGGCCACGATCTTGCCCATGTTTCTGAGGGCATCCCTGGTCAGCTGGACCGCCTGCAGGGGCCTGGTGTCGTTGATGTCGATGGCCAGGGGGGTCAGCTTGAAAATATCGTCTTCAAACCCCATCAGGGTGTGATAGGCCCAGACCCCGAGGCCGCCGTCCTTGGGTAGGCAGTAGCCGCCGATGCCGGGGCCTGGAAAGATCATGTTGTTGTGGGTGGGTCTGACCTTGATGGCCTCAATGACCTTGACCAGGTCCACACCGTTGCGCTCAGCAAAGACCGACCACTCGTGCATGAAGGCCAGGATGGAGGCCCGGTAGGAGTTCTCCACGATCTTGCAGGTCTCGCTTTCCACCGGCCTGTCGAGCACGGTCAAGGGGTAATCCGCGACGTTTAAGACCTCGGAGAGAAAAGCGATGACCCGCTCTTTGGCCGTCTCGTTGATCCCGGAACAGACCCGCCAGAAGTCGCGGATGGAAGCCACGTACTCCCTCCCCGGCATGACCCGCTCAAAGGAGTGAGCCAGGAGAGGCTCTGCCGTGCCAGGTGACGGATGACTGATGACAGATGACAGTGGGTTCCTTATGCTTCGTTCTTTATTCTTCGTTGAGCTGTCCTCTGTTTTCTGTCCTCCATCCTCTGTCCTCTGAACCAGTCCCCGTTGCTTAAAGGCTTTCTTTAAAATCGGGTAGGCCACGTACTCCGTGGTCCCCGGCGGAACCGTGGTCTCGATGAGAACCAGACAGTCCGGCACGATCCGTTCTCCGATGACCTTGAGGCTGTCCTCCAGGGCCCTGATCTCGGCCTGTCCCTGACGGACGTTGCCGAAATCCTCCTTGTGGTAGTCGCACTGCACATCCACAACCACGACATCAGCCAGGGACAGGGCCTCGTAGGAAAAAGTGGCGGTCAGGGTCTTCTTCTCCAGCACACAACGCTCGATAAGCGGGGCCACCTCGGGATCCTCGGCCTCCACCGGGCAACGGCCCTGGTTGATGGTCGGGATCTTCCAGTAGGAGCGGGGAGAGGGTCGCTGCATTCCTATGACAAATTTTGACGGTTCTCCTGTCCCGGAATTCACAGTATCGGCCACCACCCCGGCCATGACCGCGCCCACGAAGCCCACGCCCATGACCACCACGATCTCCCGGCCCAGCTCGCGCTGTTTCGTAACGAGCTGCCGGAGGCGTTTGTTCTCCAGTTCAAAATCCGCCTCAGAGGGCAGAGCAAAGGTATCTCCGTCAGGTGAGACCGAGACGGCTTTTTCGTCATGTGCCTCTCTGGTCCTGTCTTCTGGCTGAAACATAAAATCCTCCTTCAATATTCGTTCACGAAGGGTCTCAGCACCTTCGTGGTTCAAACTTTCCCGCCCTCCCGGGCCTGACACGCCAGATACCACTTATAGGTGGCTTCAATCCCCTCCTGCAGTTCAATGCGGGGTTTCCAGCCCAAAAATTTCAACCTGGAGACATCCAGGAGTTTCCTGGGGGTCCCGTCCGGCCTGGAGTCGTCCCAGACCGTCCGGCCCTTGTAACCGACGATCGACCGAATCAGTTCGGCCAGCTCCTTGATGCCGAGATCCTGGCCCCGGCCGATGTTCACATGTGTATTGCGGATGTTTTCAGCCTCCGGGCAATCCTCTCCCAGTTCCTGTCTGCGGAGGGTGACAAGATCATCAAAATCCACGTTTTCCATGACAAAGACACAGGCCTCGGCCAGATCGTCCACATGAAGAAACTCCCGACGGGGAGAGCCGCTGCCCCAGAGGGTAACAGTGGTCGGTGGGCGGACGTCGGAGGTCGGAGGTCGGACGTCGAATGTCGGAGGGCGGTGGTCGGTGGTCGGTGCAGAAGAGGTAATTCCATGCGTAGAGAGAGCCTGCAAAATGGCGTCGGCAGAAGCTGTGCCATCGATGTCAGCAATGGGCCGCTCGCTGAGGTCGGCGCGCAGGGCTTCCCAATCGTTTGACTCCAGGCATTTGCCCAAGTGGAACTTCCGGATCAGGGCCGGCAGGACATGTGAAGACAAAAGGTCGAAGTTATCCCCTGGACCGAAGAGATTCGTGGGCATGACCGAAACAAAGTTGGTGTTATGCTGCAGGTTGAAACTCTCGCAGAGCTTCAGGCCGGCGATTTTGGCCACGGCATAGGGTTCGTTGGTGAATTCCAGGGTATCTGTCAGGAGGTACTCTTCCCTGATGGGCTGCGGGCACTCCCGGGGATAGATGCAGGACGAGCCCAGAAAGAGCAGCTTGCTGACGCCATGCTGCCAGCCGGCCTGGATGATATTGTTCTGGATCTGCAGATTATCCAGGAGGAAATCTGTCCGGTAGAGGTTGTTGGCGCCGATGCCCCCGACCCTGGCCGCGGCCAGGAAGACGTAGTCGGGTTTCTGCTCCTGAAAGAATTGAGCCACAGCCCGCTGATCGGTCAGATCGAGGCCATGCCACCGGACTCCCTCCAGACCGGGCCGGCGGCGGTGGTAATTGGCAATAACATTGTCATGCCCCTTACCATGGAGTCTGCGGATAATGGCCCTGCCGACCATCCCGCTGCCGCCGGCGACGAATATTGTAGAAGTCATGCGATACCTCTTGGCCTTTGACGGGTCTGAGTCTCGAAACAGATTTTCATTTGTCATTTGCGTTGAATTCAACGCATTCGATCCGGTTCCTGCCTTTGTCTTTAGCCAGATACAGGGCCTTGTCCACAGCAGCCAGGAAGGAGTCCCCGGAATCGTCGCTTACACCGTTCATGGGCAAGGTGACGGCCGCTCCCACACTGATGGTGACCACTTCCTCCACTCCGCTGAACTCGTGGGGGATCTGCAGCGAAGCGACATTCATCCGCGCCTTTTCAGCAACATTTACCGTGCCTTCGAGGTCCGTCTCCGGCAGAAGGATCACAAACTCCTCACCCCCGTAGCGGGCCACGAAATCCGCGGATCTGTGCACAGATTGCTTGAGGGCATAAGCCACCTGCTTGAGGCATCTATCCCCGGCCTGGTGTCCGTATTGGTCGTTAAAGGATTTGAAATGATCTATATCCACCATGACCAGAGAGATCTGCAGGGCAGACCGCTTGGAGCGCCGCCACTCCCGGATGTAAACATCTTCGAAGCACCTCCGGTTGGAGATCTCGGTCAACCCGTCCTGGTTGGACTTGATTTCCAGGAGCCTGTTGGTCTTGTGCAGCGCCTCCTGGGCCATTCTCTGCTCGGTGATATCCTCTGCCGAACAGACCAGATACTCCCTGTTTTGTTCTTCATCGATCAGGGGGGTCTTGATGAACCGCAGCAACCTTTTCTGACCATGACCGTTTTCACACCACTCGTCATAGCAGATCCGACTCTTCTTTTCGAAGATCTCTCGATTTTTGACGACATTCTCCCTGGCTGTTTCGCGGTTGAAAATACGGAACAGGCTCTGATACTCGATCTGATGCCGCTCGAGGCCCAGGAAGCGGGCATGGGCTGCATTGGCCAGTCCATAGGTTTCTTCATCCTGCAAACACCAGATCTGGACCTGGATATTGTTCAAAAGCGCCTCGAGTTCGCCTGATTTTGAGCGCAGGGCAACTTCGGACTGATCATGTTCAGGCCCAAACTGCTGCTGTTCGATCTGGGAAGACAGCAACTCCTCGGCCCTCATCAATTGAGACCGGTCCTCGACAACCACGAATATGACCATCTTCCGGTTGTACTTAATCGGTGAAACCTTCAGGGTCACGGCCCGCAACTCCCCACTTGCCAGTCGATGCGTGTCTGTCATTTCCCGGAGCCATCCTTTTCCGGCCCGCATTAAATCCCTTTTCTGCTGGTCCTCTGGAAAGAGGCTCAAATCCCGAAGATGCAGCTTTAAAAAATCGTCTCTGGAATATCCATAGAACTGAAGTCCGGCCTGATTCGCGTTGACAATGGCCCCGGAGCAAGGATCGATGAATAATTTAGCGGTTTCATTGCTGGTAAACAACAAAAGCGAACTTTTCTTGCTTTCCCGCAGTTCCTCCTGTATTTCCCGATTTTGACGCGTCAGTTTCGAATTTTGACGCTGCAGGGACTCGATCTCTTTGCTCAACTGCGGCGGCTTCGTGACCTGCCCCGCTCTGTCAGAATTGTCGTGAAACATGCCTGCTCCTTTTCCTGTCAGAGGTCCTGTGGGGACATCGATTCCGGACTACGACTTTTGAATTAGATCCAGGTCCTAGTTTTCAGGCGGGGCTGTTCAGACCTGCGTCCGGCTCCCGCCTGTCAGGGTTTCAGGATCACATGGAGAATGCTGGCCTTGGGCTTGCGCCTCGCTTCCTGACGGCGATCCCGGTCGACCTGGACCTCCTGGCTGCGTCTCTCGGCATTTCTCCTGTCCACTATGACCTGCGTCTCTGTCTGGCCGGCGAATGATTTGCGGATTTCGTTCTTCATGGGGGCAAAGGCCTGGCTGATAACAACGAGTGCTCTGACGGACCTGCCTGTCTGTTCTTCATCGTTCTCATCTTGACAAAATACCATATCAAGAGGCATAGCCTTCTCCTTTGGATCAATATTCGGCGTCTCCCGAGGTGCGAACATCAGGACTCAGTAGAGCATATTGAACCTGAAGAAGACAATCGGACTTTAGACCTGTTTTGCAGCTTAATTCGATCCGCTTTCAGCCTTTTGAAAGGCGCAGAGGGTGGCCTGCAGTCGATCGGTGACCTTCAATTTGCGGAAAAGGTTATAGAGATGCGTCTTAACAGTTTTTTCGCTGATAAACAACTGCTCGGCGATCTCTCTGTTGCTGCAGCCATTCGTCAAATACTCCAGGACTTCCTGTTCACGAGTGGTCAACGCATCTTTCTCCCGGGACTGGCTCATGTTCTGCTGGTTTTGAAGCGGTTTCTGATAATGATCGAGGCATACCGCGAGGACCCTGCGTTCCGCCCAGATTTCACCCCTGCTAACGGCCTGAATCGAATTCACCAGTTGGCTGATCCCGGCATCCTTAGAAAGGTAGCCTTTGGCTCCGGACTTGAGTACGCTGACGATGAAGTCCTCCTGATAATCGTCGATCAGCAGAATCATCCGGCTGGAGTGATGTTCCTTTCTCATCTGCAGCAGGATACTTACGGCGTTGCCATTTGCAGTGTTCACCAGAAGCCGCTGGTCTAAAAGCACAATCTCCGGGCACAGGCTGAGCATGGATTGCTCCAGGCCCGGCAGGTCCGCAGCTACCCCGACGACCCGAAAGCTTTGATACGAATTCAGAACAGACTGAAATGTTTCTGCGATCAGGTTTTGGGCACCCGCAATGAGGATCGTATGTTCTTTTTTCAGCATCAGGTAGAACTCCAGTACAGGAATTTGCCACTACGACCTAAAAGCAAGAATCATACCAAAGCATTTCACCGAAGGAGTGAGCCAAGAAAAGATCCTAAAAAGAAGGTGTTAGACGTAAAGGCCCTATGACAGACCGAACCAGGGCAGGACCGGTCCAGCCAGAAACAGCTCAGGAGTCTGGAAAAACCAGACATTAGGGCATTAACATTTTGATTTTATTGAGTCTGAAAAAAGTGGACAGTGTCTGGAAAAATCGGACAGACAAACAAAAAAGAGCCCGGAGTTCTTGAACTCCGGGCTCTTTTTTGTTTGGAGACAAATGGAAAGAGGGGGACGGCAGGACGAGGTCGACGACTAGACCGCCCGGGTCAGTCCCCCGTCCACCCGGATGTTTTGCCCGGTGATATAGCCCCCGGCCTCGGAGAGGAGAAAGGCCGCGGTCTCCGCGATCTCCCTGACCGTGCCGTATCGGCCCATGGGTATCCGGCAGCGAAAGGATTCCTGCTCCGGAAGGCTGTCGATGAACCCGGGCAGGATGTTGTTCATGCGGATATGTTTGGGGGCGTAGGCATCGGTGAAGAGCTTGGTAAAGGCGGCCAGGCTGGAACGAAAGGCTGCCGAGGTGGGAAAGTTGGGGTCGGGCTCAAAGGTGGCGAAGCTGGAGATATTGACGATGGACCCGCCCGACTGGTTCTCCATGATGGGGGTCACCAGCCGGCAGACCCGGACCACATTCAGAAAATAGACCTCGAGGCCGCAGTGCCACTCCTCGTCGCTGAGCCCCAGAATATCCCCTTTGGGGCCATGGCCGGCGCTGTTGACCACGGCGTCGATCCGGCCAAAGGTACTGTAGGTCTTTTCCACGAAGCGCCGCAGGTCGTCCGGGTTCTGGTTGGAACCGGTCATGCCGAGGCCCCCCAGCTTCTTGGCCAGTTCCTCCCCCTTGCCGGAAGAGGACAGTACGGCCACCAAATAGCCCTGCCCGGCCAGGACCCTGGCTGCTTCCGCCCCCATGCCGCTTCCCCCGGCCGTAATCAAGGCTGCTTTTTTGATCTGCATTTTCTCTCCTTTGCACTCCGCTTGTATAAAATTTTAGATTTTGGATTTCAGAGATTTAACCGGGCAGGGGGGCTCACTCAGAATGACACTCGCCGTAAATAACATAATAACTTAACAGCTCAACAAATCAACACCTCATCAGCTTAACAACTTTCCCCTTTTCCTTACTCATTCCAGCCCGAGCTCTTTCAGACGCTCCCGGGTCGGCCTGCCCTCCCCGTCCCAGTTCCGGATCTGGTAGTATTCCTCGAGCATCTCCTCCAGGTGGCAGACCTGGCCCTTGGCCGGGCCGGAGGGCATGGGCTCCCGGGTCAGTCGGGCGGGCAGGCTGTCGTCTTTCTTCGAAAAACCGGCCGCGTTTAAAAATTTCCGCTCGGCATTGATGATCCGCTCCGAGGCCTGGATGAGTTCCTCCAGGGTGTAATCAAGCCCGGTGGCCGTGTTCAGGTACTCAAGGATCCCGGTGGGCGGAACGTCGAGCTCCTTGCCGGCCAGGTTACGGACCGCAAAGAAGATGCACAGGCCTGCGGCATCGATGACCGCGGACAGGTTCTGATAATCCTTGGTGACCCTGGCCTTGCCCTCCCACTGCAGGGGATCCATGGCCTTGGGCACCCCGAACAGTTCGAAATAGGCCGGGTCGCCGCGCATGTGGGAACCCCCGATGGGCGACGTGGCGTAGGCCAGTCCCATGGCCTGCTCCCCCCTGGGCTCGTAGCCAGGAAACTCCTGCTTTTTGGTGACCATGGCCAGCTCCGGATGTCCATAGCGCTCGGCCATCCGATAGCTGCCCTGAGCCAGGACGTCCCCGAAGCCTTCGCGGTAGCCGGTCTTTCGGGCCATGTCCACCAAGGCCCGGCCGTCTCCCCAGAGAAGCTTCTGCCCCACGTCCTCTTCCCTGAGATAACCCCGGTCGAAGAGCTCCATGGCGCAGGCCAGGGTCGCGCCCATGGTGATGGTGTCCAGGCCGAGTTCGTTGCAGACATAGTTGGCCTTGACGATGGCCGCCAGGTTGTCGATCATGCAGTTGGGGCCCATGGCATAGATGGTCTCGTATTCAGGACCTTCCCCTTCCCCGTGATAATCCGGGTCCTCGACCCGGGTCTTGCGGCCGCAACCGATGGGACATCCGAAGCAGGCGCTGTTGGTGCTCAGGTATTTTTCCGTTAAGGTCGCCCCCTGGACCGATTTCCAGCCCTCAAAGGTCCCCTGCTGCCAGTTTTTGGTGGGCAGGGCCCCATAGGCCTGGGTCACGGCCACCACCCCGGCCGTGCCGTTCACGGTCAGGCCGAGCGGGGTCTCACGGGTGGCTTCCTTGAATCCGTCGATGATGCTCTTGTTGAAGGCCTTGAAACCATCCGGGTCGGCCAGGCCGATCTTCTGCGATCCCCTGACCGCGATGGCCTTTAAGTTCTTCGAGCCCATGACCGCCCCCACCCCGGAGCGGCCGGCGGCCCGGTCGCGATCGTTCATGATCGAGGCAAAGAGGACCCCCCGCTCCCCGGCCGGTCCGATGCAGGCCACCCTGGCTTTGGCATCGGTCTCGGCCAGGATCTGATCCGTGGTTTCGTGGGTGGTCTTTCCCCAGAGATGCCCGGCCTGGCGCAGCTCGTAGCGGCCATCCTCGATCCAGAGGTAGACCGGCTCTTCAGACTTTCCGGTGAAGATGATCCCGTCCAGGCCGCTCTTCTTGAGCTGGGTGGGAAACATGCCTCCTGAGTTGGAGCAGGTGATGGCCCCGGTCAGCGGGGATTTGGTCATGACCATGTACCTGGAGCCGGTAGGGGCCCCGGTCCCGGTCAAGGGGCCGGTGGCCATGACCATCATGTTTTCGGAGGAAAGGGGATCGACCCCGGGGTCGAGCTCCTGGTTCAAATAGTAAATCCCCAGCCCCCGGCCGCCTATGTAGTCCTTGATCACCCTGGCCTCGAGCGGTTCTTCCTGAATTTTTCCTGACGTCAAATCGACGCGAAGCATTTTGCCGCAATAGCCGTGCATGGTGTACCTCCTTTAGTAAGGTCTGTAAGTATACGTTTTGATATCCGCGCTTGTCCAGCCTCATATTCCAACGGCCTGTGGCCGTTGACAAACAACGGCATAAGCGTAGTTGATCAAGGTCACGACGTCAAATACCGGCAGCCCGCAAAATTCCTGCACAGCCCCGGCATACGGGGGCAGGTTGGTGCACTCCAAAACCAAGGCCCCAACCCGGGGATGCCTCTGGATAAGCTGCCTGGCCACAGCGACCACTTCCTGTTCCAGCTTTTCCCGGTCCAGGTGCGGCTTGTTGTTGAAAAAAACCGCGGAGAATTCCCCGGCCCCCTCCAGACCCACGACAGCCTTTGGCGGCGGGCTCAGGCCCAGTCCCGCGAAATGGCGCGGCGTCAGTCTCCGGGAGTCGGCCGCGATGATCCCCACCTCCTGGTCCCGCTTGATGATCGCCCTGGCCTGGTAGACCTGGAGCAGGCTGGAGCTGAAGACCGGAATGTTCACGGCCCGAACCAACTCCTGATGAAAGAGGGCCAGGAAGCCGCAGCTGGTGGCCAGGGCCTTGACCCCCTGAGTTTCCAGCTTTCGGGCCGCTTCCAGAAAGGGGGGAAGGAGCAGGGGATCCGCCTGATGAACGACCCGCTCTGCCGAGGCCCCGTTGACGATCTCATAACGAACCGGAAAGGAAAAGGTCCCCGGGTTGCCGACATCGCCGGGGATACGGGGAAACTCCGTGTCGAGCATGATGATGCCGATCAGCGGGTGATCCGAGTCTTGGAAGGGATGCAGCCTGCTGGTGATCATGGTTACACATTTGCCTCGGCCAGATCGCCAACCGAGACCGGCTTGAGCGGCGGCCGCACCGAAAAAGGACTCGGGTCGGCGGCTGGAAGATCCGGATGCAATCTCAGGATATCGGTCAGGATCGGGCCGCAGGTCCTGCCCTGACAGATCCCCATGCCGCAGCGGGTCGCCTTTTTCACTCCAGGGACCGTGGTCAACCCCCTGCCGACGGCCTCTTTGATCTCGGCCAGACGCACCTGTTCGCAGCGGCAGACAATGGTCTCCGGGGAAAGAGAACAATAACCGCTTGCGGTAACCCGGGTCAGCCGGTTGAGAAAAGATTCGAAGTCAAGTTCCTGTTGGCGGCGGCCCTGAAGAAAGGCAAGCCTTCGGGGGTCCTTGCTTTCGAGTCTGCCCTTCAGCCTGGAGACAATGGACAGGCCGGCGATGGCTCCCTCCAGAACGGCTTTTCTTCCGCCGGCCAGGCCTGTTGGCTCCCCGGCCGCGAAGACCAGGTCCTGACTGCTCTGCAGGCACTCATCGACCCGAACGACCCAGCCCCCCTTGTCAGGGGCAAAGAGCAGATCACAGCCCACTTCCTGGGCCAGTTCGATATTGGGGACGAATCCATAGCCCAGGGCCAGGCTTCTGGTTTCTATCTCTCTTTCTGTTCCCGGAATGACCCGACCCCTGGCGTCGATCCCGGCCGTGACCACTTCCTCCAGCCTTTTGTCCCCCCGGGCCTGGACGATCCTGGTACGGTGCCTGACCCGGCGCCCGGCCAGGAGAAGCCGTCCAAGACTCAGGCCGCCCTGGAGGACTCTGGGCAGTTGCCGCGGCAGGAGCCTGAGCAATCCAAGGGAGTCGGCCCAAGCGGACTCGTCCAGGACGGCCTGGACCCGGCCTTTGTTTTTCAAGACTTCACCGGCCAGGGCCAGGGGCAGGACCCCGCAGCCGCCGATGACCATCTCTGCGGCCGGCAAGACACCGGAGCCTTTGATGAGCAGTTGCGCCCCTCCGCTGGAGATGACTCCGGGCAGGGTCCAGCCGGGAAAAGGCAGAAACCGTTCCCTGGCTCCGGTGGCCAGGACAAGGGCCTCGAAGCGAAGCTCCCGGACTCCCCCTGGCCCGGCATCCACCCAGAGACGGTCCGGAGCTTGGAAACCGATGACCTGGGCCGAAGTCAGGATGTCGATCTTGCTGCTCTGAAGGCAGGCCATCAGACTGCGGCCTTTTTGCCCGACCCGGTTTCGGGACAAGGATTTTGTCCCGGCTGCCGCTGCAAAGCGAAGCAGCTGACCGCCCGGCTGCCGGTTCTCGTCTAGAAGCAGGGTCTTGATCCCTTTTTCAGCCAGGACCTCAGCCGCGGCCAGTCCGGCCGGCCCGGCCCCGACGATAATGACCCGGGTCTCAGTCGACATCGAGTTCGACCTCCATCCGATCCTCGACCTGAGTCATGCAGGCCCGTGTCCCTGGTCTGCCGTCCACGGTCACCAGGCAGTCATAGCAGACCCCCATGCCGCAGAAGAAGCCCCTTGGCTCCGACCCGGCCC
>JAIPER010000024.1 GCA_021737115.1 Desulfohalobiaceae bacterium | reverse complement strand
CCTGCCGATTCTGGTGGGGATGGGAGTCCATTGTCTGAGCCTCAATCCTCAGTCTATTCCCGGGATCAAAAAGGTCTTGCGCAGCCTGTCCTATAAGGAATGCGCCGCCTTGCTGGAAGAGGTCTTGCAGAGTGATTCTGTGACCTGGAACAACAAGTTGATCCGGGAGACAATTTTTAAAAAGTTTCCCGATGAATTGATGTTTTATTCCTCCATGCTGGAGCGGGAGGAAGAGTAGAAGAGAGTGAGGAGTGAGGAGTGAGGAGTGAGGAGTTAGGAGTGAGAGGTGAATCAGTGAGTCAGTGAGTCAGTGAATCGGTGAGTCAGTGAGTCAGTGAGTCAGTGAGTCAGTGAGTCAGTGAATCAGTGAATCAGTGAATCGGTGAGTCAGTGAATCGGTGAATCAGTGAATCGGTGAATCAGTCAATCGGTGAGTCAGTGAATCAGTGAATCTCAGGAGCCGGCCTTGCCTCAGGCAGGCTTGATGTTTAATAGTTCAATATCTTTAAGAACGTTTGTCCCTAAAAAAATATGGCTCAAGATAAAAGCGGCAAGAAGTTAATTGCCCAGAACAAAAAAGTGCGACGCTACTATGACCTCCTGGAGACATTCGAGGCCGGGCTGGTCCTGACCGGTTCGGAGATCAAGTCCATCCGGGACAACAGGGTCAGCTTCAAGGACAGCCATGTCGTTTTTTCCCGGGGCGAAGCATATATCACCGGTCTGCACATCGCGGTCTATGAAAATGCCGGATACGCCGGTCACAACCCGGACAGGGACCGCAAGCTTCTCTTGCATAAGCGTGAGATCGACCTGCTCCGGGGCAAAGTGGAACAGAAGGGCCTGACCATAGTGCCCACGAGTATCTATCTCAAACGATCCATGGCCAAGATGGAAATCGCCCTGGCCAGGGGCAAGAAGGTCCATGATCAGCGGGAAGAGCTGAAAAGGCGGGCCGTGCAGCGGGATATGGCTCGTGAAATGAGCAAGTACAAATAGGAAATGGGCTCATGAGAAGCAGATTCTTGGGTTCACCCTTCACGGTTCAAGGTTGCAAACCACGGTAATCAGCCTGAGAAGCCTCTTTTTTCTGCTTCTTTAACCGTGAACCGTGAACCGTGAACCTGGAACCTTTTTGATTTGAACGGATAAATATATGTTTGATTTTGTAGCGAAGAAGATATTTGGAACAAAAAACGATCGTTATTTAAAGACCCTGAATCCCTGGGTCGAGGCCATCAATGCCCTGGAACCGGACATGGAAAAACTGTCCGACTCTGATTTTCCCGGCAGGATCGGGGAACTGCGTCAGGAGATCGAAAAGGGGCGTGATCTTGATGACCTGCTGCCGGAAGTCTTTGCCCTGGTCCGGGAGGCAGCGAAACGGAGTCTGGGCATGAGGCCGTTTGATGTCCAGCTCATGGGCGGCGTGGCCCTGCACCAGGGAAAGGTGACCGAGATGAAGACCGGGGAGGGCAAGACCCTGGTGGCCACCATGCCCATCGTTTTGAACGCCTTGACCGGAAAAGGGGTTCACCTGGTAACGGTCAACGACTATCTGGCCCGGCGCGACGCGGAATGGATGGGCAATATTTACAATTTCCTCGGACTGGAAGTGGGGAGCATCGAGCACGGGCAAAGCGATGAGGTCCGCAAACAGGCCTACCAGGCAGACATCACCTATGGGACCAACAATGAGTTTGGATTCGATTATCTTCGGGATCACATGAAGTTTTACCCGGAGCAGCTGGTCCAGCGGGGAATGCACTTTGCCATCGTGGACGAGGTGGACTCGGTGCTCATCGACGAAGCCCGGACCCCGTTGATCATTTCCGGTCCGGCCGAAGATTCCACCTCGTTGTATAAGAAGATCAACACCATTATTCCCAGATTGAAGCTGGACCGGGATTTTACCCTGGACGAAAAGGCCAAGACGGTCATGCTCAGCGATGACGGCGTGTTGCACTGTGAACAAATCCTGGGGATCGACAACCTCTTTGACCCGAAAAATATCAATTTCCAGCACCACATTCTCCAGGCCCTCAAGGCCCACAATCTGTTTAAACGGGATGTGGACTACCTGGTAAAGGATGGACAGGTGATGATCGTGGATGAGTTCACCGGTCGGGTCATGCCCGGGAGAAGATACAGCGACGGTCTGCATCAGGCCCTGGAGGCCAAGGAACGGGTCAAAGTCGAGGCTGAGAACCAGACCCTGGCCTCGATCACCTTTCAGAATTTTTTCCGGATGTATGAGAAACTGGCCGGAATGACCGGAACAGCGGACACAGAGGCGGTTGAGTTCAAGGAAATCTACAATCTGGAGGTGGTGGTCATTCCGACCCATAAGGAGATGATCAGAATAGATTATCCGGATGTGGTCTACATGAACCAGAACGATAAATTCAAGGCCATTGTCGAGGACATCGTCGAGCTGCACAAAAAGGGACAACCCGTGCTCGTGGGCACGACCTCCATAGACAAATCGGAATTTATCGCCAAGAGCTTGAAGAATCTCAATACCCCGCATGAAGTCTTAAATGCCAAACACCACGAGAAAGAAGCGGAGATCGTGGCCCAGGCCGGGGAGAGGGGCAGGGTGACCATTGCCACCAACATGGCCGGCCGGGGAACCGATATCGTCCTTGGTGAGGGGGTGCGCGAACGTGGCGGGCTGCACATTCTCGGTACGGAACGCCATGAGAGCCGGCGGATAGACAATCAGCGCCGGGGACGGTCCGGACGCCAGGGAGATCCAGGCAGCTCCAGGTTTTATCTGGCCCTGGACGACGATCTCCTTCGACTGTTCGGTTCGGACCGTATCTCTTCGCTCATGGAAAAGGTCGGGGTTGAGGAAGGCCAGGCCATAGAAAACAATCTCATTTCCCGGGCCATCGAGAACGCCCAGAACCGCGTGGAAGAGCATAACTTCGACATCAGAAAGCAGCTGTTGGAGTTTGACGATGTCATGAACCAGCAACGGAAGGTCATTTATGAACGGCGCCGGGAAATCATGCGGGATCAGAACCTGGAAGAAGCCATCCACGGGTATATCACGGACATCATGGAAGGGATCTATGAACCGGCTGAAGTCAAGGGCAAAGACGGCCCCGACGCCGAAACCGTGGAGATTGTCCAGTCCAGACTGCAGGATGTCTTTGCTCTGAATCGGGTTTTGGATCTGAACGCAGGCCTCCCTTCCCGAGAACAAGCCGAAAACGGGGTACACACCATTCTGGATGAGTTGAAAGCGAGTGCCGGAGAGCATTACCAGGAAATCCTCCGTTTTTTTCTGCTGGAAAATCTCGATCGCTATTGGAAGGAACACCTGTTGAACATGGATCACCTCAAGGAGGGGATCGGACTGCGGGGATACGGACAGAAGAATCCGAAACAGGAATACAAGAAAGAGGGGTTCAATCTCTTTCAGGAGATGCTCGACCTGATCAAGGAGGGCACCTTGAAGGCCCTGTGCCGTGTCCGTCTCCAGGAAATGGCGGAAGAGGAACTTCAGCACCAGGACACGGCCAAGGATCTGCAGTTGTCCGGTTCAGGAGGTGAAGGCGCCTTGTCACCGGAACCCTACAAGCGGAATCAGCCCAAAGTGGGCAGAAACGATCCCTGCCCCTGCGGGAGCGACAGGAAATACAAGAAATGTTGCGGAAGGTAAATGGATGTGATCAGTATACCAAAAGGCTTCTATTTCTGCAGCACTGCGGCGGGCTTTAAATACCAGGGCCGGGATGATCTCGGGTTCATCGGCTGTGATCGCCGGGCTGCGGCCGCTGGCGTTTTTACCAGGAATCGGTTTCAGGCCGCTCCGGTACAGGTGGCCAGGACCTTTTTGTCAGGTTCGTCAACCGCGGCCGGAATCCTAATCAATGCCGGACAGGCCAATGCCTGTACCGGAGAAGAGGGATTGGCCGATTGCCTGCAAAGCTGTGAACTGGTGGCCGAGGCCTTTGGACTGGAAAAAGAGGCCGTGCTTCCGGCCTCAACCGGGGTCATCGGCGAAAAAATGGACCTGAACCGCTGGGAGGCGGCTCTGGATGGGCTTTTTCAAAGCAGGTCCCAAACAGGTCCTCTTGACGTGGCCAAGGCCATGATGACCACGGACACCTTTCCCAAACTTGTCTGGAGATCTTTCTGTCCTGACGAGGGCCAGGAGGTGCGTCTCATGGGCCTGGCCAAGGGGTCGGGCATGATTTGTCCCGATATGGCCACCATGCTGGGGTTTATCCTCTGTGATGGGGACGTTGCCCCGGATCTTCTGCAGGACGTGCTTGGAGCCGCAGTGGACCAGACCTTCAACCGGATCACGGTGGACGGGGACACCAGCACCAATGACTGCGTTCTGGCCCTGGCCAGCTCCGGCTCCGGGGTCAAGATCAAACCGGAGCAGCGAGAAGAGCTGCAGAGGGAATTCACCGGCCTGTGCCGGGATCTGGCCGCGCTTCTCATCCAGGATGCCGAAGGAGGGACAAAAAGCGTCCGGATTCAGGTCCAGGGGGCGAAAAACCGGACCCAGGCCGAAGACGCGGCCAGGACCGTGGCCCATTCCCCCCTTGTCAAAACGGCCCTCTATGGCCGGGATCCCAATTGGGGCCGGATTGTGGCCGCCCTCGGGCGCAGTGCTGCAGAGTTCGAGCCGGAACTGGTGTCCATTTTTATCGGGGAAAGGCCGGTTTTTGTCCGGGGGCGTCCGCTTGGCGAGGATCTGGACAGCCTGCTGGCGCCCTGCATGGCCAGGGATACGATTCTGATTCGGATCGAGCTGGGGGCCGGCGGTGCGGATTTCGAGATCCTGACCTCGGATCTGAGTCCCGATTATGTGAAAATCAACGCCGATTACAGGTCTTGAGATGCAGGATTTTGCTGAGAGTCAAATCAAACGGGTTGCCGAGTTTCTGTTTGAAGCCGGCATGCTGCGGAAGATCCCCCGATCCGGATATCATTTCCTGGGCTCCGGCCATGAGAGTGTGGCGGAGCACAGTTTCCGGACCACGGTTATCGGCTATGTGCTGGCCAGAATGACGGGTGCGGACTGGACCAGGGTCGTGCTCATGTGCCTTTTTCATGATCTCCCCGAGGCCAGGACCGGAGATTTCAACTACGTGAACAAGATGTATAATCAGGCCGCTGTTGAACAGGCCCTGCTGGATGCCCTGGGCGGGACCGGTCTCACAGAAGACATCCACGTTGCGCAGCAGGAGTTGGAAGAGGCCAAGACAGAAGAATCGGTTCTGGCTCAGGATGCGGATCAGCTTGATTTGATCCTCAGCCTGAAGGAAGAGCAGGACCTCGGCAACCCTTACGCCGAGAAGTGGATCGAGCATGCCCTGAAGAGGCTAAGGACCGCGAGCGGAAACCATCTGGCCGCGGTGATCCTTCAGACCGACCATACCGACTGGTGGTTCAAAGGGGTGGATGTCTCCTGGTGGGCCAATAAAAATGGGCAGGAGTGAAATCAGATATATTCTCATACCGGGTGGCGCGGCCATTTTTTTGTCTCTGTTGGTCCACGCCCTGTTTCTGATTTTCTGCCTCGTTTCAGATCCCTCTGTGCCTATGAATAATCCCGAGAAAGAACTGGTTGTCGATCTGGTGGAAGATGACGATATCCTGGACAAGGCCCACAAAAAAGCAGACCAAAAGACGGTCGACTCGACTTTAAGGCCTCCAGCAGGGTCCCTACAGCAAGGGGTAGACCCGGGAACAGACCGGCCCAGCCCGGAAAAGGCGCAAAGGGTCAGGCTTACGGAACCGGTGGTCGATGCCCGGGTTCAAAAGATCTTGAAACAGGTCGAGAAAAAGATTATACCGATCTGGCGGCAGGCTTCTCCACCCGGTCTTGGTTGGGTGCGGCTTCGGATGACTGTCTTGAAAAGCGGCCTGGTTACACCCCGCTCCATCACCGGACTGCAGGGGCCACCCGAGTTGGGGACTTATGTCTTTGATATGATTAAGGAGATTAGATTCTCTACTGTATCTGATGTGAAGAATCTCCAAACCCCGCTGATCATTGAGTGCTATTTCGACGTTACCGGGAAAAGCGCTGAGGATTAAGGAATAAATTGCAAGGATACCGAAATATTCGGCATTGACTACCAGGATTTGCGAATAATGAAAACCTCAATTTATGACAACCGTAAGTATAACAAAAAAGGATTGGTATGGCCAAAGAAGAATCTATTGAAGTCATGGGAGAGGTCCTGGAGGCCTTGCCCAATGCAATGTTCAAGGTGGAACTTGAAAACGGGCACGAAATCCTCGGGCATATATCCGGAAAAATGCGGAAACACTATATCCGGATCTTACCCGGGGACAAAGTCAAGGTCGAGCTTTCTCCCTATGATCTGACCCGCGGGCGGATTGTGTTCAGATATAAATAACTGGTGCTTGGTCGAAAACTCACCCATCTACTTCGTCACTGCAAAATTTTGAAATCCTCATGTATTGGAATACACTGCGGTTTCAAAATTTCTTGTTCCTCGTATCCGGGTAAGTTTACGACCAATCCTCGTTTTCGTTGTATGGCTAAGGTTGCCGGACAGTAGCTGTCTGCCCGGACTAATTATAAAACAGAGCGGACTCAGTGGCAAAAAATACATCCGCCTCTGATTCCAGATCGGTTTCTGCTGATTTAATCTGTCCTTTTTGTTGATCGGTGGTTAAGACCAGGCGATAACCAAAGGTAATGAAAAGTGGTCCTGCACTGCCCATGCTCTGAGGAGTGAGGTCGAAGCCAAAGGCAAAGCCCTTTTGGATGTCCAGTTTGCCGGCCTGGAGAATTATCAGATCCTTGGCCAGTATGCTCCCCCGTTGGTCGCTGAGGTAGGCCCCCAGCCAGACGTCTCTGGCTCGAACCGCCCAGTCCGGGACAGAGTCCTGCTTGAGCCGGGCGAGGCCATTCACAGACAGACTTTCCCTTTCTTGCCTGCAGGTGTAATCAAAGACCAGATAGTTCATGTTCAGGGTCTGCTTTTTTTCCGGTTGCCAGGGATTCCGTTTTAAATGCGCTACAGACTGATAGGCGCATCCAGTCAAAAGGAATACCACGGCCAGCAACCCGAAAAGGATGAAAACAGGTTTCGGGTTTTTAAAACATTCCGGAGAAGAGTACATGGCAACCTCTGTTTGTTCAATTGTTAGTGGAGAATAGGCGGCGGCCCCTGGACCAGCATTTCCGCCAGGGTCAGGTTGACCTTGGGCAGGGTCTTTGCAGTGCCTTTACGCAGTTTTCTTTCCAACTCAACCAGTCTTATGTAGTAAGGGGTTCTGTCCAGGAACGGAATCTTGGACATGCCCCGGGACTTTTGTTGGCAGACGATGCAGCCGGGAAATTTCCGGAGTGATCTGTCCGGCATCATGACCTGGTTCGGGACCCCGTGAAAGCGGCAGATCATGAGCCTGTATTCATACATGGCGCAGAGTCCCCGGTCGTTCAAGGGACACATGATCTCCGGAGTCCGCCCTTCCCCGAGGGCTTGATCCTGGTGAACGAGGTAGTCCCTGGCCTTTTGGAGATACGATTCCCTTGTCTTCTCCGGGAGCTTCTTCAGGCCGTGCCAGAGATAGGCCCACTCGATGTAAGTGTGGTGTTGAAAATAACTGAGGCAGCAGTTGTCCGAACAATCACGGCAGTCAAGGCCGATGCTCCGGGCTACCTGCTCGTATTGTTCCTCCATTTCGGCGTAGAGGAGTTCGAGTTGGGAAAAGAGTTTGTTTTGGCCTGACTTTTTGGTTTTCTTGCTCATAATTCAGACTTCTATCGGAAAGAACCGGTTAAGAATCATCTGCAGACAACGGTCCGGGGAATTAAGGTCGGTGCGGATGGTCTGATCTGCATAATGCCGGTAAAGCGGATCACGTTTCCGGAAAAGGTCGTCAAGGGTCTGACCGGCCTGGATGATCAGCCCCCGGTTGGGTTTTGTGCCGATCCTGTGCTCAAGCACGCCGGGATCGGCTTTGAGGTAGACGACGTTTCCGATTTCTTTTAGAGAGTGCATGGCCTTTTGACTCAAAACCACACTGCAGCCGCTGGCAATGATGCCTCGTTTGATCCCGAGGCCCAGAACGGTTTCTTCTTCCGCCTGCAAAAACCCGGAGGGCCCCAGCCTGTCCCGGATTTCCTGCAAGGGCGCTCCGAACCAGGCCTCCATGACCTGGTCTGTATCGATCCAGGCCCATCGGAGCCCGACGGACAAGGCCGCGGCAAGAGTGGTTTTGCCGGAACCCGGCATGCCGATGAGACTCAGGCAGGGAGCAGATCGCGGCCCCTGGTCGCGAAAAGGGGGCCTGGAGGAGGAATCCCGTGGGTTGTCCTTTTTCATGGCCAGGGCAACGTAACATAGACCGTAAAAATGTCCAAGAGGATAGGATGACCCAAGCAGCGGTTTCCAGAGTAGAGGCGTATGGTGTTCAAGGCGCCCGCTTGCGACAGGATTTTTTCAGCAGTCACAAAGAACGGCTGGTCGAAGCGGCCGGGGTTATCGCCGGGAAGCTGGAAGCAGGCGGCAAACTGCTTTTGTGCGGCAATGGAGGGAGTGCTGCAGATGCCCAGCACCTGGCCGCTGAATTCGTTTCGCGGTTTCAAAGGGAGCGTCCTTCACTTGCCGCCCTGGCCTTGACAACCGATACATCAGTTCTTACTGCTATCAGCAATGATTACGGGTTTGATCAGATTTTCCGAAAACAGATCCAGGGGCTGGCCGGCAAGCGGGATGTTCTCCTGGCTTTTTCCACCTCTGGGAGCAGTCCGAATGTCCTGCAGGCCTTGACCCAGGCTTCCGAGATCGGCCTGAAGACAATCGGAATGGTCGGTAAAAACGGGGATCTGATGCGAAAGCAATGTGACTATTTGCTGCAGGTTCAAAGCGCGGAAACACCTTTGATCCAGGAAGTCCATATCGCTGCGGGTCACATGCTCTGCAGTCTGGTGGAATATTTTTTGTTTGAGGCTAAAGACCGGGATTTCTGAGATTGTAAAATGAAAATCGAAGATATACTAAATAGTTGTCCGTGATTAAAAGAATTTATTCAGGAGAATAGCATGCCCATTTTTGAATACCTGTGCGAAGAATGCGACGATCAGTTCGAAGAGCTGGTCATCGGCGAACAGGATGCGATCCTTTGTCCTCAGTGCGGTTCCAAGCAGACCAGGAAGCTGATCTCCCGCTGCCGGGCCAAGGTTAAAAGTGGATCTGCGGAACTGGGCGAGGCCGCTGTCCCGGCTTCCGGTGGTTCGGGATGCTCCGGATGCGGTGGAGGCAGTTGCGCAACCTGCGGATAGAGGAAAGTGAGGAGTGAGTAGTGAGGAGTTAGGAGTGAGGAGAGGTGACGGGGAGACAGGAGCCGGAGGTCAGCCCGGACGCCGGCCGGATATCCCGACCAGTATTTCTTTTTGCGGAAACAGCATTGCAATCAAGGCATAAGATGCCGTTGTGAGATAAACCAGACCTGGATCTGTCAAGAAACAAGGATTGGAGATGCCCAAAAAGGTGACCATCGCCACCCGGGGAAGCAAACTGGCCCTCTGGCAGGCGGAGTATATTGCGGATCAGCTCAAAAAGCAGTATCGGGATCTGCTTGTGGAACTGAAGATCGTCAAAACCACCGGAGACACCATCCTGGATATTCCCCTGGCCAAGGTGGGCGGCAAGGGATTGTTCGTCAAGGAGATTGAAGAGGCGATCCTTTCAGGGGAAGCGGATCTGGCAGTGCACAGCCTCAAAGACGTGCCGGGTGAAATCGTCCCTGATCTTACCCTGGGGGTGCTTCCTGAACGGGGGAATCCCGGAGACTCTCTGGTCAGCCAGGAATTTCCGGATCTGGCTTCTCTCCCCAGTGAAGCCGCGGTCGGGACCAGCAGTCTGCGCCGTCAGGCCCAGCTCCTGTCCCTCAGGCCGGATCTGCGGATAAAGCCCCTGCGCGCCAACCTGGACACCAGGCTGCGCAAATTAGAGCAAGGAGAATATCAGGCCGTGGTCCTGGCTTCGGCCGGGTTGGAGCGCCTTGGCATCGGAGCTACCTATCATTACCGGCTCTCCCCGCCTGATTTTCTGCCTGCAGTTGGCCAGGGAGCCCTGGGGATCGAGTTTCACCGGGACAACCGAGAACTGGCTTCTATCCTCGAAGTCCTGGACCACGAACCGACCAGAATCGCGGTCACCGCGGAAAGGGCTTTTCTTCAGGAGGTTGAGGGCGGCTGTCAGGTGCCCATGGGAGGCTATGCCGAAATAAAGAACGGCAGAATCGTCTTGTCCGGTTTTGTTTCCGATCCAGACGGCCGAAGAATGATCTGTAGTTCCAAAGAATCGGATCCAGCCTCGGCCGAAGCGCTGGGCCGGGAGGTGGGCAGAGAGATCCTTGAATCCGGAGGCCGGGAAATCCTGACTGAAATCAGCCGTCTGGAACACAACCAGGAGCAATAGCCAGCTTTGCCTTTTGTCCCCATTGCGTTGATCAAAGCAGTTTTGGTTAAAACTGTAGTGCAGGGACCAACTATAATTTTCGCTCAGCAAGGGATTCAACAAGTGTAAACTTTTTAATTTCGTTATATGTCAGCTTTGCCTCTGGCAAAGCTGACATGAAAAACCGCAGAAAACTTTCTGGGAACTCGCCTGGCTGAATCAGGACTACTTGACATTTCAAAGGACCTCTGTTTTTTTGTTTACTGTTTACATCTAGGCTGATCCAAATTCATTTGATTTGGAAACAGAGTCGCCAAACGATGATCAGGTGTTTTTGTCGGCATTGTTTGGATCAGTATAACCCAAGGAGTTCTTATGTCTCATGTCTTTGATAAACAGGAACGCCCGACCCTGATGAATCAGGCCTTGAAGCAGATCAAGGCGGCTATCAAGGAGGGAAGAGTGAAGCCGGGCGACCGGCTTATTGAAACGGAATTGGCTAAAGACATGGGCATCAGCAGGTTTCCGATCCGGGAGGCCCTCAGGCAGCTGGAAAAGGAGGGCTTGGTCCAGTCCATCCCCTTTAAGGGGACATCCGTCGCCAGATTCAGCCGAAAGGACATCGAGGATCTGTATAATCTGCGGGGAGCCCTCGAAGGGCTGGCCGTGAGGACACTGGTCAATAAGATAACCGCCGCGGAGATAAAGAAGCTGCAGACCATTGTTAAGGCCATGATCAAGGCCGGCGAAGAGAACAAGGGCAGAAAGATCATCGAAGAGGACATGCGTTTTCATAAGCGGTTGTGCGAATTGTCCGGCAATGAGAAGCTCTTGACGGTCTGGCTGACCCTGGAGAGCCAGTCCAGGATTTTCTTGACCTTTGAAAAATTTCAGTACACTGATTTGCAGAGTTTTATTCAGTGGCATGTCGAAATCCTGGAGGCTCTCAAAAATCGGGATGCGGACCTGGCGGAGCAGGTGGTCTGGAGACATCTGGCCGAAGGTCTGGAGTTGATGCGCTCCAGCTATCTGACTGAGAACGAATCGCATAACTGATTGGACTTCTCTTTTTGTATGCAGAAAAAGTATGACGTGATCATTGTTGGCGGCGGGCCGGCGGGACTGTTTACAGCCTACCATCTGGCCGAGCATTCGGACCTGCGGGTGTTGCTGATTGAAAGGGGCAAAACGACCGAAGAGAGGGGCTGCCCCATCAACAGCAGTCAGCAGTGCTTGCAGTGCAATCCGTGCAACATCTTGTCCGGGATCGGAGGGGCCGGCCTGTTCTCCGACGGCAAGCTCAACTACATCCATAAACTGGGCAAGACCGATCTGACCCAGTTTATGTCGGTTGAAGAGGCTGGGGATCTCATCCGCGAAACCGAAGACGTCTACAATCGGTTCGGGATGGACGGTCCGGTCTATCCCACAGATATGGTCAAGGCCAAGGAGATTCGCAAGGAGGCCCGTAAGGAAGGCATCGAACTGCTGCTGATCAAGCAGAAACATCTGGGCAGCGACTGCCTGCCCGGCCATATATCCGGAATGGTCGAGTACATCAGGCAAAAGGGGGTGGATATCCTCTGCGGCGTGGATGTCCTGGATATCATTGTTGAAGATGGCCGGGTGCAGGGAGTGGTCTCCGCGAAGGGCCGCTTCTTGGCCCCCAGGGTTGTTCTGGCCCCCGGCCGGGTGGGGGCCGAATGGATGGGGGCCCTGGCTGATACCTATCAACTGGGAAAAAGCCACCGCGGAATAGAGGTGGGGGTCAGGGTCGAGGTCCACAACGACATCCTTCAGGATTTGACCGAGGTCATCTACGATCCCGCTTTTTTTATCCAGACCCGGACCTACGATGACCTGACCAGGACCTTCTGCACCAATTGGGGCGGGTATGTCAGCCTGGAGAACTACCAGGGCTTTGTCTGCGTCAATGGGCATGCCTATCTGGACCGCAAGTCTGAAAACAGCAATTTCGCCTTCTTGTCCAAAGTGGTTTTGACGGAGCCGATCACCGACAACCA
The DNA here is from genome assembly GCA_021737115.1 of Desulfohalobiaceae bacterium. Taxonomy (GTDB): domain Bacteria; phylum Desulfobacterota; class Desulfovibrionia; order Desulfovibrionales; family Desulfothermaceae; genus JAABTT01. The sequence continues at coordinate 4,620 of JAIPER010000024.1, read as the reverse complement.
GGCCTATGGAGAATCCATCGGAAGGCTGGCCTCCCTGATAGGAGGCGGAAAGCCGATTCTACAGCGCTTCGGCGATCTGCAAATGGGGCGGCGGAGCACCTGGCACAGGATTCAAAAGGGCTACATCGACCCGACCCTGAAGGAAGTGGTCTGCGGAGATATCGCCATGGCTCTACCGGAGCGGATTATGACCAATCTGGTGGAAGGACTGGAAAAGCTAAATCGGGTGGTTCCCGGTGTTTCCAATGCCGAAACCCTGCTCTATGCTCCGGAAATCAAATTCTTTGCCACTCAGATAGAGACCGACCGAAACCTGGAGACCAGCATCGGCAATTTGTTCGTGGCCGGTGACGGGGCAGGGGTAGCGGGCAACATCATCGCCGCCAGTGCCACAGGATTGATGCCGGCCAAGGCCATCCTTCAGAAGCAAAGGGCAGAGGGTAGAGGGCATAGGGCATAGAGCAGAGAGCATGGGGAAGAGTTTTTTTGGGTAAATCAGTTAATCAGTTAATCGGTGGGTATGAAAATACTAATTCATTCATATTATCAAGCAGATACCAGAAGTTGGCTCAAAGTGAAGCTCCTATACTGTATGATTTCTATAAGGTTTCATTGAAGGCACATACAAACCGCAAATTAGGCCAACTTCTGGTATAACCAATAACAAAGGCGGTATGCGTTTTCTTCATTACCTTCACCAGATAGGCTACAAGCCGTTTCGAGGAGCGGTCAAAGGGGATATTTACCGTTTTTTCGACTGCCCTCATCCGGAGAAGGGGAGGTGGTATGTCAACGACGAAAGGACGAGTTTTCAATGCGTCGGCTGTTCATTGTACTGTGAAACTGACGACTGGACTGACTTTCAGCTGTTTCTCCCCCTCGAATCCGACGTCCGGGGATAATGACTAAGGTACAGAATTGCTTTGTTCTCCATCGGATGTTAGAGTTATTAAAAAGAAAGACAACGGTGCCCGCTCAGACCGATACCGATCTAGGGCCGGATTGACGGCAACTGGGGGCTATGTTTGGAATTTTAGAAGTGTTTTCAGGAAAAAATCAAGATAGAGCAGTAGAAGGAGGAAGACATGACCAAAAGTTTGCATTGTTTGATTTCCGGGAAGGTACAGGGGGTTAATTTCAGGAGTTGGACCAAGGACCAGGCAGCCAGTATCGGTCTGAAAGGCTGGGTTCGAAACCTTGACGATGGGCGGGTGGAAGTCCTGGCCCAGGGTGACGAAGAGGCCCTGCAGGCCTTCAAGGGGAAACTGGCTCAGGGATCGAACATGAGTCGGGTGGAACACATCGAGACCAACTGGATCGACTACGACAAAGAGTACACACGATTCGAGCTTCGTCTCTAGTCTTTTTCTCATCCATACAGCCTCAGGCTGTATGGATGAGAAAAAGACTTCAGGCTCCCACTTCCAGCCTTTCAGCGATCCGCTTCAGCTCCCTACCGGTTTGCGTATCTTTGACCACTTCTTTTTCGATGTTGGTGATTCCCTTTAATACCGTGGAATGTCGCCTGTTCATGTGCTTGCCGATCTCCTTGAGAGAGAGATCGGTGTACTTTCTGGCCAGGTAAAAGGTGATATTCCTGGCCAGGACAAGGTGTTTTTTTCTGCTTTTGGAGCCGAGTTTGGTCTGTTCAAGACCAAATGCGTCGCTGACGCAGTTGATGATTTCTTCTATCTTCGGGGTATTGGAGTTTCGGACATAATTTTTGAGGACATCCCAGGTCAGATCCGGAGTGATTGTTTCATTGAGGAACTTGGTCTTCAGGGTCAGGTTTTTGAGACAGCTTTCCACTTGCCGTATGTCACTCTTGATTTTCGAGGCAATGAGCTCCTGGATCGACGCGGGGATATCGAGCTGGTGTTGTCTGGATTTGGCCCTGATGATCCGGAGCCGGAGATCATAATCCGGTTTTTGAATAGGCGCCAGGACACCCGAACAAAAGTGGGAAGTCAGCTGGCTGTCCACTTTTTCGAGTTCATGGGGCAGAAACGAGCTGCTGAAGACTACATGACTTCCCTTGTCATTCAAGGCCTTGATCAGGGAGAGCAGTTCTTCCTGCATCTTGTTCTTGCCTTGAAAAAAGTGGACATCTTCCATCAGCAGCAAATCAACATTTTTTCTGTACCTGTTTTTGAATTGTTCGATCTCTTTATTTTTGAGGGCCCGAACCATTTGACCGGCAAACTGTTCTGAGGAGATATAGGCCACGTTTAAAAAATTTTTTTGAAATGCTTGGCTCAGTTTGTGGCCGATGGACTGAATCAAGTGGGTTTTGCCCAGGCCGGGAGCGGAGCTGAGAAAGAGATTGTCCACTGGAAAATCCTTGCTGCAGATCCCGTTGCAGGCAGCGTAAGCCAAATTGTTGCTATGGCCGACCAGAAAATGGTCAAAGGTAAACCTCCATTGTTGAACAGCCGGTTGATCGAGGTTGGGTAGGGATTGCTGTTTCTGTTGTTCAGGCTGGATAAACAGATGCCCGGTTGAATTTTCTGTATGAGCCACTGCTTGAATGGACAGTGCAGGAAAATACCCCAGGACATCACAGGCCGACTCGCGAATAACATCCTGCAATCGTTCTTTTATTCGGGACACGACAAACTCATTGGGGGCCTTGATGAACAGGGTTTTGTCCTGGATGTCCGCTTGCAGCGGATGAATCCATACCTGAAAAGTGCCTGTTTTGAGCCGTTTTGCCAAGATAGCCTTTATTTTATCCCATTTAAGCTTCATAGACGCGGACTGTAGCTCCGGACTTCGTCTTTTTCAATTCGGGTTTGAGGTGATTATAACAGGTTGTGGATGGATAGGCTCCTTGATCATAATACGCTGTAATATTTTTTTATTTTTCTTGTTTGCCTAATACAAGACCCATTGGGCGAGAGCCTGAAAATGAGGTGACTACGGGGCTGGACGTCCATTTAGGGGTCGATGGGCAAAGATCCGCATTTATATTTTTACATGTATGATTTCATTTTTTTCAATTTTTCTTAAGAATATTCTGTATTGCGACTAGAGAGTTGAAACTTAGATGGTTTTCTCTTTAAGCTGTTGCCAAGGAATGGGAAGAGAAAAAAAATTTTAGGTAACTATCTAAAAATTTTGATTATTATTTGAGGTGGTTTTCCTGGCCGAACTTTTGGGTTTGGATTCATTTTTAAGAATATTTCAAGAAGAATTAGTTGACAATACGGGTAAAAAATGAAAATTTTCAGCATTTGCTTTTGACGGCGCTTGGTTATTTTTTGTTGAAGTATTTAGTATCATTTACTGTCCTTCTCAGGACTCTTAAGGTGTTTTGTTTCCCGTAACCTGAACAAAGGAGTTTAAAATGGCGTATGATGCAACAAAAATGCAGGACTGGCAGATCTCTGAGGCAGCCGAAGAAAACATGCCCATGCCGGATGAATGGCAGGAAAAGCTCGGTCTGGAAAAGGATGAAATGATGGCCATGGGCCGCTTGTCCAAATTGGATTTTCTGAAAATCATGGACAGATATAAAGACAGGCCGGATGGCAAGTACATCGAAGTCACGGCCATCACCCCGACTCCTTTAGGGGAAGGCAAAAGCACCACTTCGGTCGGCCTCATGGAAGGGCTTGGCAAGAGAGGGAAAAATGTCGGTGGGGCCCTCAGGCAACCCTCCGGGGGGCCGACCATGAATGTCAAGGGCACGGCCGCCGGAGGCGGGAACTCTATCCTCATTCCCATGACTGAATTCTCCCTGGGCCTGACCGGGGACATCAACGACATCATGAACGCCCATAACCTGGCCATGGTTGCCCTGACCTCCAGGATGCAGCACGAGAGAAACTATTCGGCCGAAAAAATAGAAAAACTCTCCGGGATTCCCCAGTTGAACGTCGATCCCAAACGGGTGGAGATGGGCTGGATCATCGATTACTGCGCCCAGTCCCTTCGAAACATCATCATCGGACTCGGCGGCCGCATGGACGGCTTCACCATGGAGTCCAGGTTCGGCATCGCGGTCAGTTCCGAGTGCATGGCCATCCTCTCCATCGCCAAGGACCTGGCGGACATGAAGAAGCGCATGAATGAAATCACGGTAGCCTTTGACAAGAACGGAAAGCCCGTGACCACCGGTGACCTCAAGGTAGGCAACGCCATGACCGCCTGGATGCGGAACACCATCAACCCCACCCTGATGTGCACGGCCGAATATCAGCCCTGCATGGTTCATGCCGGCCCTTTTGCCAACATCGCAGTGGGCCAGTCTTCAGTGGTCTCCGACCGGGTCGGACTGAAGCTCTTTGATTACCATGTGACCGAGAGCGGATTCGCCGCGGACATCGGCTTCGAAAAGTTCTGGAACGTCAAGTGCAGAAACAGCGGTCTCAAGCCTCATGTCTCGGTTTTGACCACCACCATCCGGGCCTTGAAGATGCACGGCGGCGGTCCCAGGGTGGTCCCGGGTCTGCCCATGCCCGAGGAGTATGTCAAGGAGAATGTGGGCCTGGTGGAAAATGGCCTGGAGAACATGGTCCACTTGATCAATGTCATCCGCAAGTCCGGCATGAACCCCGTGGTCTGCATCAACTGCTTTCACACCGACACGGCTGCGGAAATCGAGACAGTGCGGAAGGC
>JAIPER010000023.1 GCA_021737115.1 Desulfohalobiaceae bacterium | reverse complement strand
CGGCGGCCGGTTCAAAAAAGAGGAGAGAGGACGGCGGACGGTCCAAAAAAGTAGACAGAGGACGGCGGACGGTTCAAAAAAGAGGACAGAGGACGGAGGACGGGAGACTTTTTCAGTGTTTGACGGCAATAAATCGTGTTGATATACTTGGACTCCTGCAATAATTTTAATGCATAAACATCTTTACACCTGCACATAAGGAGGCTGGCAATGATCCGATGGAATATTACAATTCCGGAAAAGACGGATCGTGCAGTCCGGACCTTTCTGGCACGAACCGGCGGCAAAAATTGTGACCTCTCCCGATTTGTGGATGAGGCAGTGCGTAAGCGAGTTTTTGACCTTACTGTCAACGAAATCAAGGACCGCAATGCTCAATACGATCAGCAAGAAATTTTGGAGCTGATTAATCAAGAAACGGATGCGGTTCATGCGGACTGTCCTTGATACCAGGACAACTATACTCAAGGACCCTTACCCAGTGGATTTTTCGCCTGATCCCGCTGACAACAAGATACTTGCCATTGCAATTGCTGCAAAAGCTGATTTAATTGTTTCCGGGGATAAAAAGCACATGCTTTTCTTGAATAATGTAGCCAGCATTCCCATTGTGACCGCCAGAGAGGCTGTTGGTCGCCTGAGTAGAAGTGGGATGTTGGCCAGAGGAAAAAGGAGTGATATCTGAGAGCAAAGAACGATTTAAAGAGTGACGTGGGGAGAAAGAGGCAGAGGGAAGAGAGAGGGCAGTGATTCTGGAATGCTCGGATGCTGGAATACTGGGATGCATAACCAGACGTCAGCTTTGCCTCTGGCAAAGCTGACATGTAATTATTTAATATATTTAAGAATATGGTCATGGTGTTGTGTAATTGGGTTGAAGACAACAATTGCCAGTTTGATCGAGGCAGAAACTTCATGCTTACTGAATAACCCAGTTCTAGACAGAGAGATTCTTCGTTCGCGGACTCACTCAGAATGACACTATTGAACCTTTACCTTTGCTTGTCATTCTGAACGAGTCTTCGAGTGAAGAATCCCTTTTCTGCAGCAGGTCTGCTTTTTTGAAAACAAATGAAGTTTCATACGAGCGCGGCCAGTGGCATAACTTCTGCCCTCAGATTTCTTGTATAAAACTTTATCACAGAATGCGAACCGGTCACAGGGCTCTCTTGCGCTTAAATGCTTCCGGCTCTCGGTTTTCTAAGTCTCGCTATTCTTATATATATTAAATAATTATATGTCAGGCCTGCCAGAGGCAGGGCTGACTCACCGACTCACTGACTCACTGACTCACTGACTCACTGACTCACTGACTCACCGCCCACCGGCCACTGCCTTTATTCCTCGCCCAGTTCCTGGCTCCTTTTTTCCGCAGCCACCACCGCCTCGACAAAAGAGCTGCGAACCGCGTTTTTGTATAAAACACGCATGGCCGCACTGGAGGTCCCGGCCGGCGAAGTGACCATCTCCCTCAAGACCGCAGCAGACTGCTGACTCTCCCGGGCCATTTTGGCGGATCCTTCCAACAGGGAAACGATCATTTCCCGGCTTTGTTTCCGGGTGAATCCTACAGCGACCCCGGCTTCGACCATGCTCTCCATGAAGTAGAAGACATAGGCCGGGCCGGTGGACTCCAGGGCGGTAAAGGCGTCAAAGTAGGACTCCTTGAGGACATGGACCTCGCCGAGCTGGAGAAAGAGGTCGTGGATGCAGTCTTTTTGCTCGGCGGATAGCTTGCGGTCGTCATAACACAGGGCGAAGACGCCGGCGCCGACCAGGGCCGGAGTATTGGGCATCACCCTGACCACGGGACAGGTGTGTCCGCTCCATTTGCCAATGGTTTCGCGTTTGACACCCGCGGCAATGGAAATCAGGCACTGGTTTTTTTGAATGTCCAGGGCGACCTGTTCCAGGACTTCGTGCATCTGCTGGGGCTTCACAGCCAGGACGATGTAGTCGCTCTCCTCAACCAGTTCCCTGATGGATTCCTTGATCCGGAGGCCGGTTTCCTTTGACAGGATCTGGAGGCGTTCCTTGTCCATATCGAACCCGGACAGGGTCAGGTGGTTGTTTTTACTCCAGCCCGTAAGCAGGGCCCCGCCCATATTTCCGGTTCCGATCATTCCGATTCTAGTCATCTGTCCACCATTTCGAGCTTACTGAAAAAATAGGAAATTTCGATTTCGGCGTTTTCAGGGCTGTCTGAACCATGCACCGAGTTTTTTTCTATGTCCAGACCGAATTCTTTTCTGATCGTTCCAGAATCGGCCTCGGCCGGGTTGGTGGCTCCCATGATTCCGCGGTATTTGTCAATGGCCCCCTCTCCTCCCAGGATAGCGACCATGATCGGTCCCGAGCTCATGAAATCCGTCAGGCTCTCAAAGAAAGGTTTTTCCCGGTGGACGGCATAAAAGCCTCTCGCCTCTTCCCTGGAAAGCTGCAGCATTTTCAGCCCCTTGATCCTGAGGCCTCCGTCCTCGATCTTCTGGATGATCTTTCCGCACAGGTCGCGTTTGACCGCGTCCGGTTTGATGATCGACAGTGTCAGTTCCTGCATGGATTCTCCTTGTTCATTTTTAGTAAAAATACAGCCAGCGTTAGCAATAAGCAGAGCGCGTTTTCTCTGTCGCCCCTAATCCGTTTTGGGGTGTTCAGTCCAGGAGGCGGCTGGCCCTGGTCAGTCGAATCGTTGTATCCCTTTGCCTGCTCCAGTGTGTCAGGGCGGTCAGGGTTTCCGGGTAAGGGTGGCCGATGGCCACTGCGACGCCTCTTTTTTTGGCCAATTGTTCAGCCTTTTGCAGTTGAAAGAGTATGGCGGAGACGTTCTGGTCGTTGTCAATGAATATATCCCTGGAGAGCATCGGAACCCCCAGACGGGCGGAAACCGTTGTACCCCTGCTGTGAGGAGTAGTCAAACTGTCGATAAAGAATAGATCATGTTTTCCAAGCGTGCGTAGAAAATGAGCCATGGCCCTTTTGTCGGTGGTGAATTTCGATCCCATGTGATTGTTCACTCCAACCAGGCCGGGCACTTGCCGGATGCTTCGGGTAAGGGTCTCTTGGATCTCCCTTTGGTCCATGTGCACGAACAGAGAGCCCGGACCGGGGTTCACCCCGGGATATCCTTCCGGTTCCATGGGGACATGGAGCATGAACTCCAGGCCTTGTTCAACCCCAAAACGGACGATATCGCTGGTATGGGTACAGTATGGCAGAATGGAAAGGGTAACGGCGTCTCCGAAGAGTTCGTAGAGCTTCCGGGCCTCTTCGGTGCTTTCACCGATATCATCGATGATCAGGGCCAGTTTGGGGTGCTGGTCCCGGGCTGGCGGGGTGGATGGTGCCGCAGGCTCAAACAGGAGTTCGTGGGTCAGAACACCCTGAACCCTGATCTCCCACTTGTTTTGATTTTGCTCAGATCGTAAGAGACTGGCTCCGTTGGCCCAATCCAGAAAATAGGCCTGGAGTCGGTTGAGAAATGCTTCCCGGGGACGTCTCTTGAGGCTCAGGACCAGGGACTGAAAGTGATAGTCGCCATATTTGCCTTTTCTTTGGGTCACTGCCTGGTGTTTGAGGGCATCGAGGCCGATGCCCTCAGTGATCAAAGCCTGGACCAGGGCCAGGTCGATTTCGTTGATCTCGAAGTCGAAGCGGGGAATGTTTTTCTCTTCATACATCAGTCCGGTTTCTTCTTGAGAATCAGGCTCTTGGATATCCAGGGAGGCCTGATTCACAGAGAACGACCCAACCTCTTTCTTTGTTTTTGTCCTTTCCTGCACTGTAGGACCGGTCCTGGGGAGCAGAAAGATCACAAATACGAGGGTGCTGAGAGTGACTCCGCAAGCGAGCGTCAAAACCAGGGTCCTGGCTCTTTTCCAGAATCTGCCCGGTGTCCGTTTCTTCTTAGCCATCGCTACTGCAGGGCCTTGATGACGGGTATGCCTTTGATCAACTGCAGGGCCAGACGCAGTTGATTGTCTTTTTTGAGCATCAGCTCTACCTTGTCTCCGTTGGCGAGCCTCTCGGATTTGTCCCCGGTCTCTTCCTTTTCCAGATGTCCGCTCAAGTCTTTTTCCCTGACTGCGGGGAAGGAAAAAGGCTTCTCTTCATCCTTTTTCTGAGCAACAAAAGGGACGACCAGGTCAGGCGTGATGCCTTCAGCCTGAATGGAATTGCCGCCCGGGGTGTAGTATCTGGCTGTGGTCAGCTTGATTCCGGAACCGTCGGCCAGGGGGATGACGGTTTGCACCGAGCCTTTGCCGAAGCTGCGTTCACCGATGACGAGGGCCCGCTTGTGATCCTGCAGAGCCCCGGCCACGATTTCCGAAGCCGAGGCAGTTCCGGCATTGATGAGCACCACCAGGGGCAGATTCAGGTCGTCCTTCTCGTCTTTTGCGGAAAAGCTCATCTGGGCCTGCTTGACCTTGCCTTTGGTATAGACGATCCTGCCGTCGGACAGAAAGGAGTCGCTGACGGAAACAGCTTGATTCAAGAGCCCTCCTGGATTGTTCCTCAGGTCCAGGATGACCCCTTTGCCGTGTTGCCTTATTTCCTTGATAGCACGCTGCAATTCAGACGTGGTGTTTTCATTGAAGTTGGTGATGCGCAGATAATGGTATCCGGGTTCGAGTTCTTCGGATTTGACGCTGTCCAGGGGGATCACGTCCCTGACGACCGTGATCTTTTCCGGTCGGTTTGATCCCTGGTGCAGGATGGTCAATTCCACCTCTTCCCCCTTGGGTCCACGAATCTTGTGAACCGCGTCCATGATCGAGATATCCTGGGTAGGTTCGCCGTCGATTTCCAGAATCACATCGCCGGCCTTCAATCCGGCCTCAAAGGCCGGAGTGTCCTCAATGGGAGAGACAACCGTCAATTTACCGTTCAAAATGGTGATTTCTATCCCTATCCCGCTGAATTCCCCTGATGTCTCCACCTGCATGTCCTGAAAGGACTCTTTGTCCAGATAGGCGGAATGGGGATCGAGATTTTTGAGCATGCCTTCAATGGCCCCTTTGATCAGTTCATCTCTGTTCACGTCCCGGACATACGTGTTTTCAATCAGATCCATGACCTGACTGAACTGTTTCAAGGGTTCATATTGTTCATCCGCCTTGGTCGTTCCAGGGGTGGCGGCCAAAGCAAAGAGGATCGCCAGAATTCCCAGCATGTGAAGCCAGCGCATAAGCGTCTCCATTTTTTCGTGGGTTAAACCTGAATTATAAATGACTTGTCAACCGGTTTCGGCCAGCCAGAGGCCGGGATTGACCGGGGATTGGCCCAGTCGGAGTTCAAAGTAGAGTCCCGGTCCATCGACCAGAGGGTAATATCCGGTATAGCCGATGATCTCGCCTTTTTCCACATCCTGGCCAACAGTTACCACGGCCCGGGAAAGAAAGGCGTACAAAGAATAGTACTGTTTTCCATGGAAAATGACAACAACCTTGCCGAATCCCCTGAGAACATCGCTGTACACGATTTTGCCCCAGAAGATGGATTGCACCCCGGCTCCCTTTTTTGTGGAGAAGGCCAGACCATCCAGGGGCGGTTTTGAGTCCGGATTGTAGTTCCTGGACAGACCCCCCTGAACCGGCCAGGGGAGAGACCCTTTGAGATCGGCGATTTGCTTGGTCTCGAAGGTTTTGAGCTTGTACTCGAGTTCCTGAATCGTTTCTTTTATCTGGGCCATTTGCTCCTCTTTGGCCAGTTTCTGGGCCCGAATTTTCTGCAACTGCCGCAAAAAAACGAGTCTGCTTTGGAGGAGCTTGTCCTGGGTGGCCTGAAACAATTCGAGTTGCTCCTGGATCTCGGCCCGGACCCTCTTTTGTTTGGCCAGGCTGCTGTTCAGCTCTTTTTCCCTGGCCCGGAGACGCTCCAGTTTATCCCCGGCTGAACGGTAAATTGCAGAGAGCCAGGTCAGCTGCAAATCGCTTTCCGCCCAGGCCCGGAAATCCCGGAATCGTTTGTTTCGGTTGTGAAGATACAGGGTCCAGAGCTGTTCGAGCATGCCCTGCAGCTCGCTCCGCTGCTCCCGGACTCTCGTCTGCAGGGCGGTAACGGATTTTTCCAGTTCCTGCATTTTGCCGGCGGCCTGGTTGAGCTTTTCCGCCTGGCTTTTTTTTCTGCTGAGAAGATTGTTGATGCGGTCCTCGATCTCGGTCAGGTTGGAATAGAGGGCTCGTTCCCTGGCTGAGAGTTTTTCGAGGAGACGTTTTTCTTTCTGCACAGACCGGGTCTTTTGGGAGAGATCTTCACGGAGGGCATCCTTTTGTCCTGTTGCTAAGATCAGGGACGGGAACAAAAGAACCGCCGCCAGAAGTGAGATCCAGTAAAACGCTGGCAGTGGACGGAAATTTGGACTATCCCCCTGATCCGGATACGCCGGCCGTGGTCCGGCGGGATTTACGCCCGCAACAATTCCGGCGAAGATGGACCGCTGTCCCGAGGACTCGGCGGCTCCAAGGTTCGTAAAGAAACTACCCATCATACATTACAGGCAAGATCGCAGCGGGCAGGCCCGACACTTGCCCTCTCTTTTCAAGCACCAGTTTTTTCCGGTTCTGACCAGGAGAGCGTGGTATTCATTATAGAATGCGACGTCCGGGGGCAGGACATCCATGAAAAAGCTCCGCAATTCTTCGTAGCCAATGTCCTCATGAGTCAAGGAGTGTCGGTTGCAGATCCTGGCGGTGTACGAATCGACAACAAAGCTTGGCTTGGAAAAAGCATACAACAGCATGCTGTCCGCTGTCTCCGGGCCGATCCCGTTCACGGCCAAGAGGTCGGTTCGCAGATCGTCGAGGGGTCGTTCTGCCAGGAGTTCGAGTTGAAAGTCCGCCGATTCTTTGAGGAAGGCGAGAAAATTCAAAATGCGTTGTCCTTTGACCCGGAAGTAACCGGCCGGCTTGATGATTTCACTCAGTCTGGCGAGCCCCAGGGAGAAAATTTTCTCCGGGTCCAAGAGACTTTCCGCCTTGAGTCTGATCAAGGCTTTCTGCACATTGGACCAGTTGGTGTTCTGGGTCAGGATTGCCCCGAGACAGACCTCGAAAGGAGAATCTCCCGGCCACCAGTTGCTTGGACCAAGGGTCTTCTGCATGACTGCATAGAAGTTCAAGAGTTTCTGATGTCTGGACATGACCCCCCTCACCTTGTCTCTCTGCTGAAAATCAGGCCGGACCATTCCTCCTGGTGCAGGACCTTGACACACCAGGACCGCTGCCGGCGATAGGCCTGGATCACCTTCTCTTCCTGCTCCCGCAGAATGCCGGAAAGCAGCAGCACGCCGGATGGCTTCAAATAGGAGACAAGCGAAGGCGCCATTTCAATCAAGGGACGCGAAAGGATGTTGGCCAGGATCAGGTCGAATGAGAGCCCTTGTTTCAAGCAGTCAAGGTCTCCGGTGCCAAGGAGAAGTGAGTCTCCGGCCTTATTCAAACTTCTGTTCCGTGTCCCGTTTCTGACGGCCACAGGATCGGAGTCAAGACCAAGGCCATGGAGATCCATTTGGACGGCGGCGATTCCCAGAATCCCGGACCCCGTGCCCAGATCTAAAAAAGAAGAACCAGGCCGGACCTCGCCGGAATCCCTGAGTTCAGCCAAAGCCCGGAGACAGAGCTGCGTAGAGGGGTGATGCCCTGTCCCGAAAGCCATGCCCGGTTCGATGTAGAGGGGGATTCTCCGGGAGGGTTTGGGGCTGGCCTGTTCCCATGCGGGCAGGATGATAAATTTATCATGGATGTGAACAGGGGTGAAAAAATCCTGCCAGGCGGTGCTCCAGTCCTTGACTTCCTGCTGGTGGGTCTGAACCGTCAGAAACGGGTGTGTTGTCTCAAGCACCCGCCGGATGCGCCGAGCCTCCTCTTCTTGCTGGCAATGGATCACGGCCCGGGCCTGATCTGTGGTCCGGTTCTCTTCCCAGCCCCAGGGCGCGAGTCGTTCCAGGGTCAGGTGCAGATCGTCGGGAAAGTCCGTCCTTGCGAGAACTTGAATGATGTACATGAATGAAAACAGACAAAGCGGGCTTCGCCCGCAACTCAAAGGTTCCAGGTTCACGGTTCAGGGTTAAGAAAAAGAAAATAGCCCTCTGATTTAGGGCTTCAGCTCCTTCGGGGCAACTCACTTTCTTGTTTTTTATTGCAGAGATTCAGGGATAAGTCACTGGTCGCTTTTCGATATCAAATCGTGGTCAGGATTTCTTCCAGAGACCGGGTAAAGGAGGAGATCTCTTCCCGGCTGATGGTCAGGGGAGGGAGTATGCGCAGGGTATGGTCCTGGACCACATTGCAGATGAACCCTTTGTTCAGCAGTTCCTGCCAGACTCCTTTTCCGGGGAATGTCAGCTCTATACCCTGCATCAAGCCTTTCCCGCGGACTTCCCGGATTTTGTCCGGGAAACGCCTTTTGAGCTCTTGAAAGCCTTCAAGGGCCTCGTTTCCGATTTCTGCGGCCCGCCGGCACAAGCCGTCTCTGTCGATGATTTCCAGGACCTTGGCTCCCACGGCACAGACCAGAGGACCACCCCCGAAGGTGGTGGCGTGGCTTCCGGGACCGAAGGCCTGACTGACCTCTTGGCTGACGAGCATGGCCCCTAAGGGAAGACCGTTGGCCAGTCCCTTGGCCGTGGTCAGGACATCCGGCCTGAGGTCGAAGTGCTGGTGGGCCCAGAGCTTGCCGGTCCTGCCCAGTCCGGTCTGGACCTCGTCGACCATGAACAGGCAGCCCTGGCTGCGGCAGAGGTCCTGCACTTCCTGGAGATAATCCCGGGACAGGCAGCGGACTCCTCCTTCACCCTGGATAATCTCCACAAGGACGGCGGCGGTCTTGTTGCTGACAGCCGCTTTTATGGCCTCGATATCGGCAAAAGGCACGGTCTTGAAACCAGGGGGCAGCGGGGCATAGCCTTCTTTTACCTTGTCTTGGCCCGTTGCCGTCAGGGTAGCCAGGGTTCTTCCGTGAAAAGAACCCTCGAGAGTGACAATCTCAAAGGCCTCCTGAGTGCGGACGGTTTGCATGAAGCGTCTGGCTATCTTCAGAGCCGCTTCATTGGCTTCAGCCCCTGAATTGCAGAAAAAGACCCGGTCCAGGCTGCAGCCCCTGGTCAAGGCCCGGGCCAGTTCCAACTGCGGGGTCTGATAAAAGAGGTTGCTGCAGTGGATCAGTATTTCAGACTGCTCTTTGATTACAGCGGATATTTCCGGATGGCAATGACCCAGAGCACAGACAGCGATGCCTGCGAGAAGATCTGTATATTCAGAGCCTTGTGGGGAGTAGAGCTTGGTGCCTCTGCCCCTGGCAATCTCAAGGGGATACCGGGAGTAGGTGGCACACAGCACTGCCTTTTCCTGGTTTTGGGTTGTGTCGTTTTGCTCTTTCATGATGGTTTCAAAGCTTCTGTCCCGATCAAACCGGCAGTTTACAATTATATGTCAGGCCTGCCAGAGGCAGGGCTGACAGCCAATACGTTATATTATGGATGATAGATCGTCAAAGAGGGCTCTGCAGGGGGCTTTTTGAGTTGTTTTCAGAGGCAGGAACCAAAGACGATCCCGGCTCACAACGCAATCTTAACCGGATGTATCCAGGGCCAGCAAGTTCAAAGCAGGCATAAAAAAAGGTCTCACCGGGATCATGGTCTGGGTTGAAAGCGTTTTGCTCTTTTTGACCAACCCGAGGTTTTCAAAACCCATGGGGTCGAAATCCGAAACAACAGAACTGTCTGTGTTTTGCAAGCAGTCGACGATCAAATAAAACGAAAGCTTGGTCATCTCCTCGTGATACTCAACATAGTCATGATCCGATAATGACTTCTGGGCCATGAAGTCCAGATAGGAAGAACAAGCCTGCTTCCTGGCGAGTGCTAAGCCGGATCGAAATAATCTCTTTTTAAAAGAAAAGATGAACCTGGGTTTTTTCAAAATATTGACGAGCAAAGCATCGGCATTCTTTTGGGGACGCCCCAGGATTTTTTTCAACTCAGCCCTGTTGTGGCAGATATTGCGATCGGCCTGCATCTCGATGTACACGTGGGAAAGTTTCCCTTTCCCCTTCCCGAGTTGAAGCATGTTGGGGACATAGTAATTATGAGCCACAACGTCTGCGGCCAGGTGGCTCAGGTATCCGTAGGCATAGGCCTTGAGGTTGTCTTCCTGAACAGAATTCAGTAACTTGAGTCCCGCCTGCCAACTGTGGCAATGCGTCTTGGTCAGCTTTTTCCCCTTGCCGACGAGGATGTCGGCACTGAGACAGCCGTAGAGAAAAGATTCCTGGTAGGCCTGGATCAAGACGGCCACCGGTTCGGTCAGGAGGGAGAGATTGCTGAGCAGATGATTGCCAAGGGCCAGATGGACACCCGGTCCCCAGGCCAGAGCCTCGGCGGGGATAAGGAGACAGCCAATGAATATGGCCAGGAAAACCACGAAAAAGTGTTTCATATCAGAAAATCGGCCGGGAACTATTGGTATCGGTGATAATTAATGAAGTAATGAATTCAAATACTATAATTCTTCGGGAAAGACAAGTCAACCAAAACAGGTTGTTTTTTTAAATGGAATTACCTATGGATAACAGAGTGTACGCGCAAATCTGGTGGAAAAACCCTGACGGGCTGACCTTGTCCGGCCTGTTTTTGGAGGGAGAAAAACAGCCGCAGTCCGTGCTTATCATCTGTCACGGCTTCACCGGCAGCAAGGAAGGTGGAGGCAGGACCCTGGAGATGGGCCGTTTTCTTTCCTCCAAAACCGGCATCTCTGTCCTGGTGTTTGATTTTGCCGGCAACGGCGAGAGTCAGGGGCAATTCGAGGACTTGACCCTAAGTGGGCAGATCAATGATCTGACGACGGCCGTGACCTGGTGCCGGGAGCGGTTCCCGGGGCCCGTGCTGACCATGGGCCGCAGCTTCGGGGGAACGACCGTCATCTGCCAGGCGGCAGAGGACCACCGGGTGCGATCGGTCTGCACCTGGGCCGCGCCGGCCAGGCCTTATGATCTCTTTGCCGGACTGGCCATGGGCAGTTCTCCGGATTCCGAACTGATCAGCCTGCAAAGCCCTGAAGGTTCTCTCCAAATCAAGGGTGCTTTCCTCGACGATCTGCAAAAACATGATGTGCTTCGATCTGCAGGCCTGATCGCGCCCAGGAGACTGATGGTCGTTCACGGCAGGCGGGACGAGAGCGTCTCCCCCCGGGATGCAGAAAAGATCTACGCTGCTGCCGGGGAGCCCAAGACCCTTCGTTTTATCCCGGATGCAGACCATCGTTTTCAGGTCAATGCCGGGCTGGCCTGGGAGGCTACCCTGGAGTGGATCCGGGCTGCCCTGGCAAGTCCGAGGTCCTTTCAGAAATAATCTCTGATTAACAGAGGGGGGGTACCTCCCCGAATACCCCGGGAGTCAGGGGACCGTCCCCAATCTGGCTGCTGGATGAGGCCAAAATGACGACCGCAATTCCTTGACAATTGATCCGGAACACCATAAAAATATCTCTAGGCGCCAGTAGCTCAGCCGGATAGAGCATCTGACTACGAATCAGAAGGCCGGGTGTTCGAATCGCCCCTGGCGCACCACAAACAACGGGAGTTTGCAGCGATTGGTCTGCAGGCTCCCTTTCTTCTTTGCCGCCCTATTGCTGCCACACTACGATTTTCTCCGCACTGCCTCTCTTTTCCAGCCCCCTTTTATTATATAAGCCGGTCCGGCCATGATTGGGTCCGGTTTGCAGGACCTGCCATCACTTTTTGATCAATCGCCTCCCTAACGGATTCTGTTTGGTAGTGATCACCTAAGAGTATGGGATGAATTCCGGTTCCATCACTGCATACACTCTCAGCCTCTTTTGCCAGGACCGAAGTCCTATCAGGACGCTGAAAAGACATCATGTCATTAAGTAGAGCAATAAATTCATGCAATTATCCTATTAGATGCTTTTGGGTAAATATTAGGCATAATTTTTGCTTTTAAAGAGTGGTGAAACAATGAATCTCAGGGCGATCAGGCTTGAAACATGGGCCAGCTATTCGAAAAATTCAAGCCGCCTTTTTACTAGAAAATCCCGTGAGCAATAAGATGGAGGTATTTATGAAAAGAATTTGTCTATAATTGTTAACTGTAAAATTTTAAATGTAATAAGGAGAATGCTATGAAAAGATTTATTTTAGTCGTGTTTGTTTGTCTTTTAGTCTTTTTGTTTTCAGTAAATGTTCAAGCCTTAGAATTATATGTAGATTCAGCGCCAAATGTGTATGGGTCACCGGACTGGGCTGACTGGTGGGAGGAGACCAAAGAGGATGTTGCCTCAGGGATGTTTACCAATCTGCGCACAGGGTCTTATCCAGGCACAAACCTGATCCATCCCTATGATGAGATCGCCTATAGCACGGGAGATCTGGGAAAGAGGTTGCATTGGATATATTGGGTCGAAAATACAACAGTCGATGAACTGAGTGGTGATTTTGAAGTGAAATTGGTAGGAGACTGGCAGGGGGATGAATTTACTCAAGATTGGGGTAGCAATGCCTTAATTCTCAATAGCCCTACCGCAGGATGGGCCGAGCCGTTAAGCTGGGAAGACTACACCTATGATGGAAAAAGCGGAGTCATAGGGTCTCTAGGTTTTGCCTGGTGGGCTCATGATAATTACGCAAATCCTCTTGATACAGACGGCAATTATTATAATGAAACAGACCAGGCTGATATTGATGCCCTGAGCAATAGTGTTTTTCAAAATCAGACCTTTGCTACAGGAATGGTCAGACAGAGAGATTCGGATTGGGAAGTGTCCTCCCTTCGAGTCAATGTTGTCCC
This sequence comes from Desulfohalobiaceae bacterium, assembly GCA_021737115.1. Lineage (GTDB taxonomy): Bacteria > Desulfobacterota > Desulfovibrionia > Desulfovibrionales > Desulfothermaceae > JAABTT01. Next base: position 4,648 of record JAIPER010000023.1, on the reverse strand, counting down.
CGAACCCACCACTTATCTCCTCTTCGGGACCGGACTGCTGGGGCTGATCGGCTTTGGCCGGAAGAGGTTTTTAAGAACTTGATGTCTTGAAGGCTTCGCTTAAATAGAGCCAGGGCTTTGTCCTGGCTTTTATTTTTTATTGGCCTCTGTGTAAAGACCAGCCCTGGTTATTCGGTCGTTTCATGTATGTCCAAAAAGCGGATCGAGAGTGCGGTCCTTTGTTTTCCTGTTCATGATCAAAGGCGTGGAGAAGCATTCCGGTCAGCTCCTGATCAGCTCCAAGCCGAGCTGCAGTCCGAATGGTTTGTAAGGATGGTGCGAGAGGGGAGATTCGAACTCCCACGGATATACCGCTGGATCCTAAGTCCAGTGCGTCTGCCAATTCCGCCACTCTCGCCTGCGCTTGAAACTATCTTCGGCAGGCAGAGTTGTCAATTGCCGAAGGCCTCCCGCAGCCGGTACTTGAGATTGGTGTAGCGCCGGGTTCCGCCCACATTCTTGAGCCCGATGGAGAGGGCCTTGTGGCTGCCGAAGATGACGGCCAGTTGCCTGGCCCTGGTCAGCCCGGTGTAGATCAGGTTGCGCTGCAGGAGAATATAATGCTGGGTCAGAAGGGGCATGACCACGGCCGGGTATTCGCTTCCCTGGGATTTATGGACGCTGATGGCGTAGGCCAGGCTGAGTTCGTCCAACTCCGGCTGCTCGTATTTGACCCCATGGCCTTCGAAATCAACCAGGAGTTCTCCCGCTTCCCGGTCCACTTTTTTCACCCAGCCCAGATCTCCGTTAAAGACCTCTTTTTCATAGTTGTTTCTGGTCTGCAGGACCCGATCCCCGGTCCGGAAGACGCGCATCCCGACCTTGAATTCCCTGCCCCGGGGGTTTAGGAGATCCTGCAGGAGTCGGTTCAGCTCATTGGTCCCGACCTGGCCCTTGTGCATCGGGGTCAGGACCTGGACGTCCCTGACCGGATCCAGTCCGTAGACCTCCGGGATACGCCGGCTGACCGTCTTCAGGATCATCTCCTGGACTTTGTTGGGATCTTCCATCTCCGTCCAGAAAAAATCGGCCTGAGGCGGTTCTTTCGGGGAGGAAACTGGCAATTCGCCCTGGTTGATGCGGTGGGCGTTGACCACGATCATGCTCTGCCTGGCCTGGCGGAAAATGCGGTGAAGCCAGGAACTGGGGATGGTCTGACTGTTCAAAAGATCGGCCAGGATGTTGCCCGGCCCGACCGGGGGCAACTGGTTTACGTCTCCCACCAGGATCAGCCGGCAGGTCAGGGGCAGGGCCCGAAGGAGATTGACAAAGAGGTGGCAGTCGAGCATCGAAGCCTCATCGACGAGGAGCAGGTCCGCCTTGAGTTTGCTGTCCTCGTTGTGGGAAAATTGCCCCCCGTGGCTGAAGCCCAGGAGGCGATGCACGGTGGAGGCCTGAAATCCCGTGGCCTCAGCCAGGCGCTTGGCGGCCCGACCCGTGGGGGCGGCCAGCTTGATTTTCAGCCCGTTTTGTTTCAAGGCCTGGATGATGATCCTGGTGATGGTCGTCTTTCCGGTCCCGGGTCCGCCGGTGATGACCATGACCTTGTGCTTCAGGGCCCCGGCTACCGCTTCCCGCTGTTCTTCGGAGAGCTGCATTTTCAGTTCCCGCTCCAGGCGGAGAAGCTGTCCCTCTATCCGGTCCAGGGCCAGGGGAGCGGGGTGTTTAAAGAGATTGACCAGCCTGGTGGCGATCTCTGTTTCCCAGGCGTAGAAATGACTGGGAAAGACCGCCTGACTGATGCCCTGGTCCGGCAGGTCCAGGATCCGGACCCGCTTTCTTTCTTCTATGACGCGCAGGGCCTGTTCCAGGCCGGCGGGGTCCACCGTTTCCAGTGTCTTGGCGGCCCGCTCCAGCAGCTCCTCCCGGGGACAGAAAAGGTGCCCCTGTTCGCTGAACTGAAACAGGGTGTAGACGATAAGGGCCTCGAGACGATAGGGGCTGTCCGGTGAGAAGCCGAGCTTCAAGGCCATGTTGTCAGCTGTCTTGAACCCGATTCCCCGGATTTCGTAGACCAGGTCATAGGGGTTTTCCCGAAGTTTTTCCAGGGAATGGGCCCCGTAGCGCTTGAAGATCTTGCCGGCAAAGGTGGGAGAGACGTCATGGGACTGCAGAAAGAGCAGCAAAGAGCGGATTTCGCGCTGTTCCTGCCAGGAATCTCTTATGGTTTTCAGTTTCTTCGGACCGATGCCCTCGATCTCCAGGAGCTTTTCCGGATCGTTGTCCAGATGATCAAGGACCGTGGAGCCGAAGGCCTGGATCAGCCGCTCCGCCAGAGCCGGGCCGACTCCACTCATCATCCCCGAGGCCAGATAACGCTTGATCCCGTTCAGGGTGGCCGGTAGAGACTGCACGCAGGATATGGCCTGGAACTGCCGTCCGAATTTGGGGTGCTCCTGCCAGGTCCCGCTGAGCTCGACGGTTTCTCCAGGCACGAGCTGGCCAAGATTGCCGACCACCGTGATCTGGCCCGGCTCCCGGGGGGATTTCAACCTGGCCACCAGGTAGTGGCTCTCGGGGTTGTGATAGACGATGGAGACGATCTCGCCCTTGAGTGTGGCAAGATTGTTGCTTTGGTCTCCTTTTTCAAGTGTCACGGACGAATCCTTACAGTTCCTGCCGGTAGTTCAAAGACTGCTTCAGGGTCTCCCGATCCATGTGCTTGAGTTGAGCGCCGATGGGGATCCCCTGGGCCAGCCGGGTGATTCGGACCTCAGGGTACTGCTCCCGGATAAGGTTGCTGATGTAGGATTCCGTGGCTTCGCTGTCTCTGGTGGTCCCCAGAGCTAGAATGACTTCCCGGATGAGGCCGGAATCGAGTCTCTTCTTCAAAAGGTTCGTGGCTAGTTGCCCGGACTGGACCCCGTTCAGGGGGGAGAGAAGGCCGCCCAGAACCAGGTACTTGCCCTGATAGAAGCCGGCCTCGTCTATGGTCAAAAGGGCGTCCCAGTCGGCCACCAGGCAGAGTCGGTCCTCGCTTCTGCGTGCATCGCTGCAGATGACACAGGGGTCGGTCTCGCTGATGCTGCCGCACTGGCTGCACAGGGTGAGCGATTCCCGGAGCCTGAGGATGGCGTTTCCCAGGTTTCGGGTCCTGTCTTCAGGCTGCTGGAGCAGAATCAGGGCGATCCGCAGGGCGGATTTCGGACCGAGCCCCGGCAGCCGGGAGAACTGGTCGACAACGGCACGTAAGGCATGGGGCAGTTTTTCCACGTGGATTCACCTTTACACAACGCCGGGGATTTTCAAGCCCCCAGTTATTTTGGACATCTCGCTCTCCATCATTTCTTTGGCCTTTTTCAAGGCTTCGTTGCTCGCGGTCAGAATGAGGTCCTGAAGCATCTCCAGTTCCTCAGGGTCCACAACCGCGGGATCGATGCTGATCTCCTTGATCTCCTGCGAACCCGTGGCCTTGACCGTGACCATACCCCCGCCGGACGAGGCCTCAACGGTCTTGTCCTTCAGTTCGTTCTGCATTTCAGCGATCTTTTTCTGCATCTGCTGCGCCTGGCGCATCATTTCCTGCATACCCATGACGGTCACTCCTCGTGTTTGTTTTGTTTTCTTTCAGACACTCAATTACCTTGTTCCGGGGTCTGATCTGGCTCCTGTGCCCACTTCAATGACCCTGGCCTGGAACTCGGTTAACATGTTTTTCACTTTCGGGTTCGCCAGAATCTTGTTTTTTAGATCTCCGGGGTTTGGCTCGGCCTTTTTGGGGCCGGGGTTCACCTGAATGCTTATTTCCCGTTCAAAATATTCGTTGGCGATCTTGTTCAGGGTGGCCAGCTTGTCTTTTTCCTGCAGGCGTTCTCCCAGAAAAGTGGGGCAGGTCAGGGTCAGGGTATCCCCCAGGATTTCGCCTTGGATATGGTTCAGACTCGGCAGAAAAGAGCCGTTCTGTCTGGATCTGAAATAGGCCAGAAAGCCCTGCCAGTCTCCGGAGATGCTGCCTTCCCAGTCTGTCTGGGCCTCCTGCACCCGAGACGAAGCAATGCCCTTGGCTTTGTTGTTGTCCGCCGAAGAGGGATTCCCGCTGCCGGCAGACCCCGGGGATGGTGGTTTCCTTGACGGCCCCCCGGTTTCTGCTTTCAGCTGTTCCAGGGGCATGAGCTCGGGCAGGTAAGCCAGGTTCAACAGGAGAAGCTCCAGGGCCAGCCCAGGGTCGACACTGGTCAGGACCCTGCGCTGGCCCTCCAGGGTCAGCTGCCAGGAGGCATGGATGCGGGTCAGGGTGATGCCTTCGGCCAGATTTTTGAGCTCGGCTGATTCTTCCGCGGGCATTTCCAGAAAATCGGCCCCCTGCTCCCCGGTCTGCTTGAGCAGAAAGAGGTTGCGCCAGAGGGTGGTCAGGTCCTGGAGAAAAAAACCCAGGTCCAATCCCGTGTCCAGCAGGTCTCCGGCAAGGCCCATGATCTTCAGACAATCCCGGGCAATCAAGGCCTGGACAAGAGAGAGCATCATCTCCTGGCCGGCAACCCCCAGGATGTCCCTGACTTCCTGAAGCTCGAGCCTGTCCCGGCCAAGGGCCAGGATCTGGGACAGGGCCGAGAGGCAGTCCCGGACGCTGCCGCCCCCTTTGCGGACGATGATCTTCAAGGCCTGTTCG
>JAIPER010000022.1 GCA_021737115.1 Desulfohalobiaceae bacterium | reverse complement strand
CCACGCCCTTCTCCGGTCCGGATTCAAGGACCTGGATTCGAATATAGCTGTTGGGCCAGCCCCCCCAGTTATTGGGTAAAAAATCGAAGACCGCCAAGAGGTCGGAGTCTGGTGCACCGTCTTTGACCACAGCCGCGTCTAAAAGTCCTCCCTTGACCAATCCCCAGGGGGGAGTGGTCCCTACGGCCAGGGTCACCGCGAGATTCCCGTTCATCAAGGTGATGTCTTCGGGTGATCTGGAGTCGCCATCCGGAATAAAAGGGCCAAAGAAGATCCTGACCCGTTCCTGGTTCTTTTTTTGCTCGGCATTCATGATTGGGACCTGGGCGCTTTGCCATGCAGGAGCAGCATAAGAAATTGGATTGTTGATGTCAAGATAATTTAGGTTAAAACTATTAAAGTCAAAACTTTTTCCCGTGCTGCGGAGCGGGCAAGGCGGGAGAAGGGGCGGACGGAAGAGGGAGGCCAAAAGAAGAGGCCCGTGATGTCATCCGGAACCAGGGCGGTTCCGGATGACACTACTTGACCGTCAAAACGGGGCAATGGGCCTCGAGAATGACGAATTGGGCGGTGGAGCCGAAGAGCAGCTTTCCGACCCGAGATCGTCTTTTGACCCCGATGATGATTTCCTCGACCTCCTTTTCTCTGGCGTACATGACAATGTCTTCTCCAGGTTCCAGTCCGCGAACCGAAAAATTGGTTTCACAGGGGACTTTTTCCGATTGAAGTTTGATTTCGACCTGCTTGAGCATCCTCTCGGCCCGCTCAAACTCTTTCCTGGGCACTTCCATGCCCCCCTTCATGGAGTAGATGACAAAGAGCTTCCCGTCTCTGGCCTTTGCCTTGCGGATGCCCAGAGTCAGGGCATCCTTGGACACATTTGAACCGTCATAGCAGACCAGGATGTTCATGTTTCCCCCCTTCAGGAAATTCCCGTCCCTCTATCCCGAGGGTAAAGGGCCGGTGAATTGAAAGATTTTCGCGGCAGCGAAGGTTTCTTGTCAGCTTTGCCTCTGGCAAAGCTGACATATAATTAATTAATATATAATAATTTATTGGCCTGCAGTTTAACTCATCATGCTGAAGTCAGTCTTCGCCAGTTTGATCAATGGAGAAACTCCAGTTTTTAGGGTCGCTGTCTCGCTGATCTAAAACTGGAGTCTCATACGAGGCTCCTTGTCCGGCCGGAGAATTTTCCGGCCGGTCTAGGAGCCCGGCTCAAGGCACGGCGTCGTTCAGCCCAGCAGAAAGCCGGTCGAGGATGTCAGGCCAGGGACCGGGACAAGGGGCCTTCCCAGGTCATCGGTCTCCACATGCTTCGGCCAGAGAAAGTCAGGCTGCAGGCTCTGGAAGTAGTCCAGGTCGTAGGGCAGGAGCTTGACCGCAACCTGTCCGTTTTGTTTGATAAAGCGGCACGTGAGCCCGAAATCCACCTCCCCTAGTTCGGTCAGGATAATGTAGCGCGGGATCTCCCGGCCGCTGCCTTCCCGTCTGACCCGGGTGGCGATATCCAGGATATCGTCCATGTCCACGGGGCGGGAGTCGTTCCATTGTTTTTGTATGGGCAGTCCGGCCAGGTACAGGTGGTGGAACTCCAGACCAAAGCTTCGCACGGTGTAGGCCAGTTCATGGATTTCCCGGCTGGAATCGTTGAGGCCGCTTAAAAGCGGGGTGTTCACGTAGACCGTGATGCCTTTGTTGCGCAGCCTGGCCGCCAGGGCCTCATGTTCCTGGCGAAGCTCTCCGGAATGAACAAACCAGGTTTCGATCTCCAACCGCTTGGGGTTGACGATGCTCAGCTTGTTCAGCTCGGTGAGCCTGTGGATCACGGCCGGGGTATATTTCTCGGGTTTGGAGTTGAACCACGGGCTGCGGAGCCGGATGGCGTTGACCTGGGGGATGTCATCGATCTCCTTGACCAGCCGGGCCACCTCATGAAGATGTTCAAGGCAGTCATTACCTGAAAAAATGACCACATCGGTGATCCGGTCATCGTTTCTGATAAGGTCCAGATCGCTGGAAGCGGCCAAGACGTTCAGCTCCACCCTGGTCTCGTGGGGCCTGAGCAGGGTCGGGGAACCGGTGGGAACCATGGTGAAGCCCGGATTATGATCCCTGGCAAAAGAGGTCTGGAACTCCTTGAGAGCCCGGGGGTCCGGTTTGATTTCCTTGGCCGGACGGGCCGGCCTGGAGCCGTAGAACAGGGAGTCGTCGCCGATTTTGGCCATGTAGCGGGCGTCGATGGTTCCCTCGCTGTTGACCCGCACATTTCCCAGGTTCTTCAGATCGGTGGCCTGGGGGACAAAATCCCTGAAGTAGTCAGGGGTGTAGGGGGTCCTGATCCAGATGAAGTCAGGGTGCTCCGGGTCCTGTTCCGCTGCCCAGCCGCTGGTCTGCCAGTCCATCTTGCCGATGGGGGTGGCTGTGCAGATCCTGGGAATGACCCTGTCCGAGAGATGGGCCCTGAGGTAATTCGCGGCCGCCTGTCCGTCGGCAATGCTGCTCCAGTAGACCGAGTTCCCATGGATCGGGCTGCAGGGGATGTAGATGTAGTGCAGTTCCGCCCCGGCCCCGCGCAGGAGGCTGAACAGTCGGGTCAGCTCCGGTCCCTGATCATTGCAGTCTTTCAAAAATGGGGTCTGGATGTAGACCGGGACCCCGTTTGCGGCCAGTTCTGTGATGATCTCCAGGCTTTCCGGGGAAATCTCATCCGGGTGGATAAAATGGGTGGCCAGCTCCAGCCGCTTGCCCTTATGCCTGAGCCTGAGGCTTTTCTCCTTGAGGTAGTCGAGCCAGGACCGGTCGTTTCCTAAAAAGAGATGCGGATAGTAGGATACCGAGCGGGTGGCCAGCCGCAGGGTCTGAACATGAGGGATTTCCGCCAGGCCCTCGATGGTTTGGACCATGTTCTCCCGGTTGAGAAAGGGATCGCCGCCGGTGACCACGATTTCCTTGATATCCGGGGAGGTCCTGACATGTTCCAGAGCCTTTTGCACGTCCTCTGTTGTAGGATTGGCCTCGTTCCTGGTTTCCTTGTGTTTGCGAAAACAGAAGCGGCAGTAGACCGGGCAGGTCATGTCCAGGAGAAAGATGACCCGATTCTGGTACATCTGTTCCAGGAGACCCTGGTGGAACTGTCCGACCCAGGTGTTGGTATGGCCCACCGGATCAAGCTCTTCGACGAAGGGCAGGTACTGGTAGGCCACGTTGTTGGAAACCCGGTTCTGCCGGATGGTGTGCTTGGAGAGCCGGACCGGGTAGGTCTCCATGACCTTTTGCAGGGGGCCCCGGTCTTTTTCCGGGAAGTCTCTGTTGGTCGCCTTCTGGAGCTGGTCGACATCCTTGATGGAGAAAAAGGAGTTGCCAGGGATGAGCTGCTCCAGGATGTTGACCAGCAAAAGGTGGGGCATGGTGATCTCTTTGATCCTGATCTCCCGGGTGCCGTCGGCCCGGCCGAGCTGGGGCAGGAGATCCTGAAAGAAACCGGCTGGATCGTCCTGATATCCGCAGGCCGTCAAGAGATTGAAGAATTTGCTCCGGCCGTCACCGTTTCCGATGATGTCCAGGAAACTTTTGCCCAGTAAGGGTTTTTCCCCGTAATAATCCAGAAAATCCGTCACTGTTTCGGTAAGCTTGTTCAGGCCGATTGCAGCCTCTTCATGGGAATGGCTGAAATCGACTCGAAAGATGGTGTCTGGGTATTTCATTATTCCTCCGATTTGAGATCTAAAGACCCCGGTTTAAGGGTCTTGGGTCAACACCCTGTCAATCCGCTCCAGGGCGTAGTCGACTTCCGCTCTGGTGATCACCAGGGGCGGGGCAAAGCGCAGGGTGTCCTTGTGAGTGTCCTTGCAGAGCAGCCCTTCCTCTTTGAGCAGTTCGGAATATTTGCGTCCCCCTCCGGCCTCTGGATAGAGCTCCAAACCGATCATCAACCCCTTGCCCCGGACCTCCTTGATCTTCGGGTCCCTTATTGTTTTCAGCCCCTGCAGAAAGTAGTCCCCCATCCGGGCTGCGTTGTCGATCATCCCTTCTTCGACCAGGACCTTGAGGGCCTCCCTGGCGACGGCGCAGGCCAGCGGATTGCCGCCGAAGGTGCTGCCGTGTTCCCCGGGCCGCAGGACCCCCATGACTTCGGAGTTGGACAAAACAGCCGAGACCGGATAGAAACCTCCGGAGAGGGCCTTGCCCACCAGGGTCAGATCGGCCTCGATTCCGTCGTGTTCCTCTGCCAGGAGCCTGCCGGTCCTGCCCAGCCCGGTCTGGATTTCATCCAGAACCAGAACCAGGTCATGCTTTTCGCAGATATGTTTGACCTCCTTGAGGTAGCCGTCCGGCGGGATGATCACCCCGGCCTCGCCCTGAAGCGGTTCCACCAGAAGGGCCACGGTGTTTTCGGTAATGGCCTCTGCAAAGGCCCGGGCGTTGCCAAAAGGAATGGAGGTGAAACCAGCGGGAAAAGGACCAAAGCCTTTGCGGGCCGAATCATCCGAGCTGAAGCCGACGATGGAGATGGTTCGGCCGTGGAAGTTGTTGTCGCAGACGATGATTTCCGCTTGATCATGCGGTATCCCCTTGACCTCATAGCCCCACTTGCGCACGGCCTTGATCACCGATTCCACAGCCTCGGCCCCGCTGTTCATGGGCAGGACCTTGTGGGAATTGGTCAAGGCGCAGAGTTCTTCATAAAACGGGCCGAGCTGGTCGTTGCGAAAAGCCCTGGAGGTCAAGGTCAGTTTCTGGGCCTGGTCGAGCATGGCCTGCATGATCCTGGGGTGGCAGTGACCCTGGTTCACCGCAGAGTAAGCAGCCAGGCAGTCCAGATATTTCCTGTCGTCCACGTCCCAGACCCAGACCCCCCTGCCCCTGGTCAGGACCACGTCCAGAGGCTTGTAGTTGTGGGCTCCGTATCGTTCTTCCAGATCTATGAAATGCCGCTGCTGTCCCATCATGTCTTCCTGTTGGTAACTATTTGTGATATATAATACATGTTTTCCGTAAACCGAGTATAGATGATCTGTTTTTTTAATTCAACCCCAAAAAAGGTGCATGGTATTGAGCCTTCAGGAAAAAAACACCTCCGGACTCCTGGCAGGTATTCTTGCTTTTCTGCTCTGGGGAATCCTGCCCCTGTACTGGAAAGGTCTGCATCAGCTGCCGGCCGCAACCATCCTCGGCCACCGCATTTTCTGGTCCTTTGTCTTCATGGTGCTCGTCATCTCCCTGAGCGGACGCTGGGGCGAGGTGCGCGATGTCTTCAGGGCGAAAAAGGGTTTCTGGCTGCTTTGTCTGAGCGGACTGCTTTTAGCCATTAACTGGCTGACCTATATCTGGGGGGTCAATGCCGGATATGTCCTGCAGGCAAGCATGGGCTACTACATCAATCCTCTGGTCAATGTCCTGTTGGGCTTTCTCTTTTTTCAGGACAAACTCCGGAGTCTGCAGATCCTGGCCATCACCCTGGCCGCCGTCGGCGTCGGTTATCTGGTCTTCAATTACGGCCAAATTCCCTGGATCGCCCTGACATTGGCCTTTACCTTCGGATTTTATGGACTGATCCGCAAGAAAGTCGCTGTAGAGCCCCTCCCCGGACTGCTGGTGGAAATGATGATCCTGAGCTGTCCGGCCCTTATCTATCTCCTGATCTCGGGTTTTCAGGACGGGACCCCCCTGAAAAGCTATGCCGTCTGGGTTTGGGTCCTGCTTTTCGGATCGGGCATAATCACCGCCCTGCCCCTGCTGCTGTTCACCTTTTGCGCGAGAAGGCTCAGGCTGGTGGAAGTCGGAATACTGCAGTATCTGGCCCCGACCTGCATGTTCCTGTTGGGGGTTTTCGCCTTTCACGAGCCCTTCCCGGTCCATCGCCTGATCGCCTTTCTTTTCATCTGGTCCGGGGTGCTCTTTTACGTCCTGGAGTCGTTCTTTTACTTGAGAACGATGGCCCGGATCAACCGGACTCAGGAGCCCTGATTTTTGTTTCATCTGTGTGGAAATACAGGTTGACTTGGGCCCGCTTTCTGATACCCTTGTCGGAAACTGGAACAGCCTGACCGTCCGGAGTTTTGGCGTTGGGGGACACACCGATTTCAGGGAAACTTCGCGTCCGGGAATAAGGAGGGGATGACATGACTGAAAGCGTGTACAAGATCATCGAGCTTGTCGGGACCAGTTCGGAGTCATGGGAAAAGGCGGCCAAAAACGCCGTGGAAACTGCAACCAAAAACCTGCGGGAAGTCCGGGTGGCTGAGGTTTCGGAACTGGATATGAAAGTGGAGCAGGGCAAGGTTACCCTGTTTCGGGCCAAGGTCAATATATCGTTCAAGTACCTGGGCGAGTAATCGGGTCCGCAGGAAGCGGTCATCAGGCTGAAGGTCTTCGGTGTGAAACCCGGGATCAGGGGGTCGGGTTGTACCCGGCCCCTTTTGTCAGGCGCACTAAAAAACAAGAAAGTGTGTTGCCCCGAAGGAGTTGAAGCCCTAAATCAGAGGGCTATTTTCTTTTTCTTAACCGTGAACTCTCCGAGGCGTAGGCTCGCTCTCTACGAGCCGGAGGCCGTGAACCTGGAACCTTTGGGTTGCGGGCGAAGCCCGCTTTAAGTGGGCCTGGTGGTTTTGGCAAAACTGAATTTGGGCTGGGCCCGGATCAGGGCCCTGGTATACTCCGATTTGGGATCCTGGATGACCTTTTCGGTTGTTCCGGACTCCACGATATCCCCCTGGTAGATCACGGCAATCCGGTCACAGAAAAAACGGGCCGCAGCCAGGTCATGGGTGATGAACAGAAAGGTCACCTTTTGCGATTTCTGGATTTTTATCAAAAGACGAAAGATATTAAATGAAATTGAGGCATCGAGCATAGAAGTGGGCTCATCCGCAATCATGAACTCGGGCTTTAAGACCAGGGCCCTGGCGATGGCCGCCCGTTGCCGTTGTCCGCCGCTCAGCTGATGGGGGTAGCGGGTGAAGAAGTCCTCAGCCGGGTTCAGACCGGCCGCCTCCAGGGATTGACTGATGATCTTTGTCCTGGTGTCCCTGGAGCCGATTTTGTGGATGGACAGGGGTTCGAGAAGGGTGTCGTGGATCGAGAGATAGGGATTGAGGGACTGGTAGGGGTCCTGGGGAATCAGCTGGACCTTGCGGCGAAACGCCTTCAGGTCCTTTCCCTTCAGGTTTCGGATCTCGGTCTCGTTAAAACGGATCGATCCGGCTTCGAACTCTTCGAGCTTGAGCACGAGTCTGGCCAGGGTGGTCTTGCCGCTGCCGCTGGCTCCCACCAGCCCGAAGACTTCCCCCCTTTTGATTTCCAGGGAGACCCGGTTCAAGGCGGTAATGGTCAAAGCCGATTTCCTGAACAGGGATCTGACATCCTGGTAGGTCTTATGCACCTGATCCACGTTGAGGATCGTTTCTGTGGGTCTGCTCTTGGTTTCCATATCTCCCGCTACTTGCACAAACGGCAGAGGGCCTTGTGGGTCGGGGTTATCTCCTGCCACCGGGGTGCTTCCCGCAGACAGGAAGAATCGGCTTCCTGACAGTGTTGGATGTAGCCGCATATATGCGAATCAATGATCGTGTCAGGCTGGCAGACAGTTTCGTTTGCCTTGTCCTCGAAGTCAAATACACCGTCCAGGGTCAGATAGGAGGAAAGCAGGGATTTGGTGTAGGGATGCATCGGGGTCACGAAAACTTCTTCCCGTTTGCCGACTTCCACTATTTTGCCTTTGTACATGACCATGATATCGTGGCAGACTTCGGCCACCATCCCGATGTCGTGGGAGATAAAAATAACAGCGATGCTTAGTTCTTTTTGAATTTCCTTTATTTTCTGGATGATTTGATCCTGAACAATTACATCCAGGGCCGTGGTCGGTTCATCGGCAATGATCAGGTCCGGGTGGCAGGTCAGAGCCATGGCAATGATCGCCCTTTGCTTCATTCCTCCACTGTATTCGTGAGGATAATTGAAGAGGCGATTCCTGGGTATGTCCACCAGCTGGTAGAGATCCTCAACCTCCTTGACGGCCCGGTCTCTGGAGTAATCGGGGTAGTGGATGCGGATGGCCTCAACGATCTGCTCTCCGACGCGCTGTACCGGATTCCAGGCGTTCATGGCCGCCTGAAAGATCATGGAGATCTTTTTCCAGCGGATGGTCCGCATCTCGTCTTCAGATATCTGCAACAGGTCCTGGCCCTCGAAGAGGACTTTTCCGTCCTGGATGATCCCGTTTTCCGGAAGCAGACGCAGCAGCCCCATGCCGATCGTGGTTTTGCCGCAGCCGGATTCACCCACAATTCCCAGTGATTTTCCTTTTTCCAGAGAAAAGGAGGCCGCGTCCACAGCCAGGGATACTCCCCCCCGGGTCTGGTAGGCGATGGACAGGTTCTCGACTTCAAGCAGTGTCATTCTAAATCCTTTGTTCCTCCTTTCTGAGTCTGGGGTCCAGGACCTCTTCCATGGCCCGTCCCATCATATAAAAGGACAGGGTGATCAGGGAGATGCAGATTCCTGGAGGCAGGAGCCAGTAAGGAGCCTGGAACATGTGTCCGGTCTTCCAGACCCACTGCAGCATCATCCCCCAGCTCACGGTGTTCGGGTCCCCGAACCCCAGAAAGGCCAGGGCCGCTTCGACGATGATGGCCGATGTAACCCGGAAGGTCATGTACAAAAGGGCCATGGGCAGGACGTTGGGCAGGATGTGCCGGAATACGATCCGCAGGTGAGAAGCCCCGGCCACTCTGGCCATGTCGATGAAAGGCCGCTGTTTGAGGGAAAGGGTTTGGGCCCTGATCACCCGGGCGATGCCGGGCCAGCGAAACAGAGAAATCAAGAGAACGATGATCCAGATGTTCAACTGCCCGAACAGGGAGGACAACAAAAGGACCACCAGCAGCGAGGGCATGACCATGATCATGTCTGCAAAACGCATCAAGAGGGAATCGAGGACCTTTCCGGCGTACCCGGCGATCATCCCGATCAGGGTTCCGAAGACGATGCTCATGAATGCGGCGGTAATGCCCACCAAAAAGGCGATCCTGGCCCCGGTCAGCAGCTGGCTCAAAAGATCCCGTCCGATGTTGTCCGTGCCCAGCCAGTGCGTCGGGCTGGGGGGAGTCGATCTGAAGACCTCCGGATCGACCCCGGTCATGGGGTGGTACATGGGATCTATCAGCGGGGGGATGTAGCTGCAGACCGCCATCAAAGCGAAAAAGAGAAGCAGGAACAATCCGATTCGGCCTACTGTGTTCTCATAGAACAGCGACCAGCCCTCGAGAAACCTCTCCAAGGTGTGCGATTTTCGTGCCAGAGCCTTCAGCATAAGCGGAATTTCACTGGAAGTTTGAAAACTATTTATATCAATAAGTTACGCTTAAGTATCAAAACGCTGGTACGAAGTCTGAATATCAGGCACTTAATACCGTATCCGCGGATCGAGGTAGGCATAGAGCACGTCAACCACCAGGTTGGCCACCAGGACCACGATGGAGATGAACAAAAAAGAGGCCAGGGCCAGAGGATAGTCGTTGTTGCTCACGGCAAAGATCAGCTCCCTGCCGATCCCCGGCCAGGTGAAAACGGTCTCGGTCAAGGCCCCGCCGTTGATGGAAAAGGCCAGGCTCAAACCGACATTGGTGACCACCGGCAGGGAGGCATTTGGCCCGGCGTGCCGATTGCGGATTCTTTTTTCGCTCAAACCCTTGGCCCTGGCCGTGAGAATGTAGTCCTCGCTAAGGGTCTCCAGCATGCTGCTGCGCATGATCAACAGATATTCACCCACATGGATGATAGACAGGGTCAACAGGGGCAGGAGCATGTGATGCAAGATGTCCAGAGCCTTGACGAACCAGCCGCTGGCAGGGTCCGACCACAGCTCCGGGGAGATCATCCCGTTTAAGGGAAAGCCCCCGATCTTGTAGGCGAAGACCCAGATGAAAAGCAGGGCGATCCAGGGCAGAAACAGGGTGTGACAGACCAGGGAGGTGATGGTGACCACCGTGTCGACCCGTTTTCCCTTATACCAGGCCACCAGCTTTCCCCAGGAAATCCCGGCCAGGGCCGACAAAATAATGGAGGTCGTGAACAGGAGAATGGTGTTGGGCAGACGTTCGCCGATCACTTCCACCACCGGCCGGCCGTAATGAAACGATATGCCAAAGTCGCCGGTGCAGAAATTTTTTAGGTAATACAGGTACCGAAGCCAGAGGGGCTGATCCAGTCCGAGTTGGGAGACAAGCAGTTCCGCGTCTTCCGGGGACATGGAGGGATCCACCATCCTGGAGACCGGATCCCCCGGAGCCAGGTGGAACAGGAAAAACAACCCGGACAGGATCAAGAAGAAGATGACCAGGATTTCCAGCGATCTGCGTAGTATCAGTCTCCTCAGGGTCATATCAGTTCACGCTCCGGCGCAACGAACAGCTCGAGCTCGGTCTCATAGTCCAGATCGGCCATAATCTGTGGGGTTCTAATCCGGATAACCCGGAAGGGTTCCAGGTTCACCGCTGGTTATTCGTTCGGCTTCACCTGGCAGATGGACCACAGGTTTCCGATGCCGCCGACCATCTGCTCCCATCCACTGAATTTCATGTTCGCGGCCTCTATTTCCTGGGGCTTGTACAGGGGAATATAGGGCAGATCCCGCATGACGATCTCCTGCATCCGATGGATCAACTCTTGCCGTTTGTCCGGATCCATGGCCGAGACGGACTTAGTGGCCAGGCGATCGAATTCAGGGTTGTGGTACCCGCTCATGTTCCAGCCCCGGGACTTGTCGTTGCGGGAGTGGAAGAAGCTGCGCAGATAGTCCGGATCCAGGGAGAGTCTGCCGTAGCCGAGGATAAAGGCGTCGAAGTCATGTTCCCCCTTGACCTTCTGCAGCAGGGCCCCAAAGGACATGGGCCTGGCAATGGCCGGAATGCCAAGATCGTTGAGCCATTCCTGAATCATGAGCCCGCAGGTGGCCCGGTTCGGGTCGTAATCGGCCGGCGGGGTCAGGATCACGAATTTCTGCATGGGCTGGCCGCTGGGCAGGATGATATCAGAGGGAGACCCGACGTTGCCGTCCTCGTCCACCGGCGGAGTCTTCCAGGAGTATCCGTTTTCCGCCAGGAGAGCGGTCGCTTTTTTGATCCGTTCATCCCGGGACAACCCCTGGCCGTAGTGGGGCAGGTCATCGGCATGCCAGAAGGTGTTCTCGGCAGGGACGATGGAGTCCATGCGGCTGGCGTAGCCCTGCAGGACACGCTTGACGAAGAAGTCCTTGTCGGTCACGATGGCCGTGGCCTGCCGCAGATACCGATCCGAGAAGGGTTTTTTCCTGACGTTGTAGCCCATGAAGTAGAGGGCGCTTTTTTCACTGAGAAAGACCCGGACATCTTCGTCTTTTTTGAGATCCGGAATGTATCCGGGCTGGATCCCCCACCACAGAAAATCTATGTTTCCTTTCTTCAGGGCCAGAATGGCCACGTCAGCGGTTCCATAGATCTTAAATAGAATCTTGTCGACATGAGGTCCCAGTTTCCGCTGTGCAAGGGTCTGGTTTTGCCCGAAGAAGTGCTCGTTCCTGGTGAAATGCAGCGAGGTCCCTTCCTTCCAGTCTTCAAGGGCAAAGGGGCCACAGCCCAGGGGGCTTTCGACCTTGGTGTTGACCAGGGCGGTCAGGGGCTTTTCCTTGGTTTTGGCCTTTTCGGCCAGGGGCTCCCATTCCTTGCGGGAAACGATGTAGTTGACCAGGGTCCGGGTGGTAAAAATGGCTTTGGGTTCTTTGAGGTAAAACTTGACGGTTCTTTTATCCACGGCCTCGACCTTGCGCACGAAATCCCATTTGGAATAGTACCTGGGTACTTCGAACTCCTGGATGAGATTGACGGTGAAGACGACATCATCGGCGGTCACCTCTGAACCGTCGGCCCATTTGGCGGGTCTGAGCCTGACGGTGTAGGAGATTTCCCGGGGATCGTAAACCGGCATTGATTCGGCCAGCCACGGGGTGATACGCATGGTATCGGGGTTGCGGGTATACAGGGGTTGATAGATCAGGGAAAGTGCTTTTCTGGAGTTGGCGTCGCTGGCCAGCCAGATGTTCAAAGTCCTTGGCTCCTCGGAGATGCCGATTTTCAGAGTCGTCTCGTTTTCCTTGGCCCAGCCGGTGGACAAAAAAAGGGGCAGCAACAAGACGAAAAATACAAAACCCTGAACGAGGCGTGCAGGTTGATTCATAAAAACCTCCATGTTTCAATTTGGTTGCATGGTCCTTCTGGAGTGCCGGACCATTTTTTCTGTAAAATCGATGATTTTGGTCTCCAGCTTATTCTTGTTCAGCCGGTTGATCCTGGGAATGCCGCCGGGACTGATGCAGTTGACTTCGATCAGCTTGCCATCGATGAGGTCCAGGCCTACAAAATAGAGACCGTCCCTCTGAAGTCTGGGTTTGAGCGTTTCACAAACGGCCTGTTCCTGGGGTGTGAGCTCATGCTGGAAGGCCCTGCCTCCGGCGTGAATGTTGGTCCTGAAACTGCCGTCAGGAGGTTTTCTGCGCATGGCCCCCAGAATTTCTCCGTTTAGCAGCAGTATCCGAACATCTCCCTGGTCTTTGACCGCTTTGATGTACTCCTGAACCATGATCTGTTCCCGTTCCCCATAGGGCCTGTGGGCACCGACATAGTAGTTGATCAGGGAATTCAGGTTTTCCGGATCCCTGGTGCTGACCTTGATGATCCCCTGTCCCCCGAACCGGCATAAAGGTTTGATGACCATGTCCCCGCCGAAATTGTCGATGATTTTGCGCAGACGAGGCGGGTCCCGGGAAATGTGGGTCTCGGGTATGAGTTCGCCGAAATTGAGGATGTACATCTTGCTGTTGCCCAGGATCATGCCGCAGGGATCGTTGATCATGAAGACCTGGTCCGAGATCGGGGCCAGCAGTTCCATGGTGCTGTAATTCAAAGGGGGGTCCTTTCGCAGAAACAGGGCGTCGAGTTCGGTCAGGGTCTCGAAGCTCAGGGTCTCTTTTTTCTGCTGGCTGATGATCCTGGCCCAGTACTCTTTTAGTGACAGGTCCATGGAGACGGTGATGTCCTTCATCCGGGCCACGATCTTCTGATTGCGGACATAAATATCGTGGGGCTCTAAAAAAAAGACTGAATGTCCCCGTTGATTGCACTCGTACATCAAGGAGGCGGTGGTTTCGAAAAGCGGGTCTATGTTTTCGAGTCTATCCATTAAGAAAGCTACTTGCATCAGACTTCAGACCTCGTGCAGTCATGGCAATAATGACGTATCTATTTAAAATGAGAGACTTAAATTTAAAATTGGAGCAGTATTGTATACTTCCAGCAAGGGCTCAAGCCCCGCCCTGGGTCAATTTCGATTGAAGATTTCGGAGTCGATGGCTCAAGACGGTACAGATCTGCAGAGCGATTCTGGGGTATTCTCTGACCAGTTCGTTGAATTCCTGCTTGTGCAGGACCAGAAAACGCGAGGGCCGTTTGGTTCGAATGGTAGCCGATCGTTTGGCCTCTTCGAAGAGGGCCATTTCCCCGAAGTAATTTCCGACCTCCATGGTATCCAGGGTGATCTCCTGTTGTCCCCGCTGCTTGACTACTTCCACCTCCCCGGCGATGATCAGGAAAACCTCTTCTCCCGGTTCGCCTTCCTTGATCACGGTTTCCCCTTCCGGGTAGTCCTTTTCTTCGGTGACCGCGGCGATGGCACCCAGTTCACTCACGGTCAGGCCGGAAAAGATGGCGATTTTTTTCAAAAGAAGTATCTTGTCTGCAGTAGTAAGCCTATTATCCATGACTTGTTCCTCTGAGTCAACCTCGTTCAATTTCTGTTCGCTGACCTGGCGGGCCGCTTGTCTGAGATGGGGATTAGCTGAGGACAACAGACTGTTCAGGATCTCGCTGTGTTGCTTTGCCTCCTCCCCGAGGTCTTTGAGATAATTCAGGGCCAGCAAGGCTTCTATCCAGTCCTGATCCTTAAGTAGTGCCGGAAGTAGGTGTTTCGAAGGAGGATCGTACCCGGGAAGCTTGAAAAACTGTTTCCCTGAGGCCAGGGTCTGGTACAGGGAGGACCCCTCGATCAAAGGCAGAAACATCTCAAAGAGTTTGCGGTCCATGATGTCGCCGAGGAGTTCGATGCTGTTGGCCCGCTGGCGGGAATCTCTGGAAAAGAGCCCCATGAAGACGGTGCGCATCCTGCTGTCCTGGCCGTGGATGGCCATGACCCGGAAGATGTCCTCTATCAGAAGGTCTTTCTTCTGATAAAGGTGCTCCCGGAGCAAAACTTTGCGGTTGCTGTCCGGCATCCGGTCCAGGGCCCGGGCTTTGGCCAGAGACGTGTATGCCTTTTCCAACCCTTCCCTGGTAAAACGAAAGAGTTCTATGTCTCGTATGTTGAGGTTTTCCAGTAGATCAAACACGGCCTCCCTGAGTCGCCTGTTGGGCCGTCCCAGAGATTCTATGAGGGTCTGGCCGTTCACGTAATCTCCATTGAGGATCTTTTCCTTGGCCAGTTCCCGAAGGGATGATTCCGGATCACCAAGAAAGTTGATTGTTCTTTGTAGTGTGTTTTCGTCCGTGATATTAAGAACCTCCAGGGCGGAGAATCGGATGCAGGGATCGGGGTGGTTCAGAAAATCGAGGGCCTGATCGTTGAGGTCGGTCTGGCCGAGCTTGGACAGGGCCTTGAGGATGTCTGCAATGAGTTGTTCATGGCTTTTGTCTTTGAGCATGGCCTTCATCCTGGATGAGAAATACTCGTCTCCGGTTTCTCCGGCGGCTATAATCCCCGCCCTTTGCTGGCGGTGGTCTCCGGAATCCAGCCAGGAGTCAAGGAGGGATCTGTAGTATTCAGGTGAAACCTGATGCAGGCATCCGGCGGCCTGGCCGCTGACTTCAGGGTGAGGGTCATTAAGCAGGGCTTCCAGGTCAAGGACATCCTTGTCCGGGGGCTTGATTCGCTTGATGGTTTTCAGGACAGCCACGGTCAGTTCCGGAATATCCGGATCGATGAGCTCCTTGAGGCGTTTTGCAGTGTCCGGCCCGGGCTGATCGGAGAGCATTTCCAGCAATTGGATCCGGGTCTGGACGTCTTGTTTGTCCAGGACGGACAGGATGAGACCGTCCAGGTTTTTCACGTTCAGGTTTTTCAGAAGCCGGGCATACCAGAGGGCGTCAGACCCCTGTGCCTGCAGAAAGGATTCCACCAATTCGTCGCCGACCGCGTCTTTTTTGAAGAGATTGCCCAGGTTCTCCTCTTCCAGGCTTTTCAGGTCGAGGAGGTTCTTGGAGATAAGGTCCATGAGGATGGAGGCATACTTTTTTTTGAGTATAAAGGGGGCGGTCACCCAGGCCAGGACAAAGGGCAGGGCCACCAGGGAAAGATATCTGGGATGGAAGTAATTGGCGGACAGAAGGATGATGCCGGAGCCAAGAAACAGCCCCACCCTGACCACCGTTCCCCTGAGAAAGGGTCTGACCAGGGCCCGGTAGGATTCGGGAAAGAGACCGATGAGGATCGAGGTGGCCGGTATGTTGATGGTGGTCCTTAGGATGTTAGTCGACATTCTGGCGTACACGGCCGAGAAGATGTCGAAGCGCAGGAGAAAGGCCATAAAGGCGATCATGTAGTTGAAGGGATGGAACATCAGGGCCACCGGAAGCCCGAAGCGGCCGTAAAGCCGTCCCACAAAGAGCAGGATGATCAGGCTGATGATGTTCAGGACCCCCCGGAAGTACCCGAAAAAATCAAGCATGCCGGATTCACTGGCAAAGTATTCGTCCACGGCAAAATTGAACTGGTAGTTCATGATCGGGATGACCACATTGGGCATGAAGGTCAAAACCAGCACGATTTTCAGCAGGGCCGATTCCCTGAGCAGGGGCAGGACCTTTTTGAATTCCTCGAGCATCGGGGTGCGCTTGGCGGGTTTTTTCCCTCCTTTTTTTTCGGCCCGGGGCAGCAGGGGGAGTTGCCGGCTCATGCCCGTAACCACCAGGGCGCCCAGCAGGGTGGTCCCCAGGTAGACAAACAGCAGGTTGTCCAATCTGAAGGCATCGGCCAGATAGGGGGTTCCGAAACTGCCGATGATCAGGCCTATGACCCCGCCGGCGGTGAGCAGGGGAAAGATCCGTTTCGACTGTCTGGTATTGAAAAGGTCGTTGGCCAGGTTCCAGAACAGAAGGGCCTGCAGGAGTTCGAACTGGCTCTTGAGCATGAACAGGATGGGATAGATCAATTCGTATCCCAGGGGAATGAGGAAACGGATGGCGGTGACGCTCACCCCGCAGAAGATAAAGAGATAGGCCAGAAGTTTGGCCTCGGGCAGTCTGGCCATGATGGCGGCCAGGATGCCGGTGACCACCAGGGTGGCTATGGAGTTGAGCATGTTCACGATGGGCAGGTACTCAACCCCGTACCTCTTCAAAAAGGTGGTTTCCGCGTAATTGTTTAAGATCATTCCCGAGCTGCGGATCAGGAAAAGCAGGGCCGCGGTCCACAGAAAGATGACGATCTCCTCCTCATAGAGCTTGAGCCAGTTGAGCAGGACATCCCGCATCAGGGGACCTCTTTGACGAGTCTGAAGCCGGTGGTCTTGAATTTGGAAGAGGGGTGGGCATAGGCCCGGTTGGCGCAGCGCAGGGCCGAGCCGTGGCTGAACCAGCTGCCTCCCCGGCGGACGCGGCGGCTGCATTCAAAGGTCCCCCGCTCCGTCATGGAGGTGTAGCTCCCGAAACAGTCCCGGCACCATTCCCAGACATTGCCGTGCATGTCATAGAGTCCCCAGGGGTTGGGGGCATAACTTCCGACTGGGGCCGGGGAGTTTACCTCCAAGTCTTGGGATCTGACATAGGAAACGCATTGGTCGTACTTGGATTCATTGTTGGCGTACATGGCCCGGGAACAGTCGATTTCATCACCCCAGCTGTAGGCCTTCTCCGTCCCGGCCCGGCAGGCGTATTCCCATTCGGCTTCGCTGGGCAGGCGATAGGTCTCTCCGGTGCGGCTGTTCATTCTGTTGATAAACGATTGGCAGTCATGCCAGGAGACCTTGGTCACCGGCGAATCTTTGGGGCCTTTCCTGGGAAAGAGCCATTTTTTACCCATGACGGCCCACCACTGCTTTAAGGTTACCTCGGTGGTCTGGAAATAGAAGGCATTCTCGATTTCGACCTCGTGCCGCTTTTCGCTCACGTTGCGATGGATTTCCTCTTCGGGGCTGCCCATCATGAACGATCCCGGCTCGATGAGGACAAACTCCATACCCAGGGAGTTGGTCAGGGTCTTCTCCTGTCCTTCCGCCCGGGCGGACAGAAGAAGAATACAGAAGAGGGGCGCAGCCAGGATAAGTATGTCTCTTGCAATGGTTCTTCGCGGCTGGGTCATAGGCTTCTCCATACGGCTGGTCAGGGCGTCTATGATCTTTATGTTAATTAAAGCGGGCTTCGCCCGCAACCCAAATTGAATAGAACATGAAATTCCAAATCCCAAGCACCAAATCACAAATAAATCTCAAATGACAAATTCCAAACACAGAATAAGCAACAAGCACGTTCGGCTCGCTCTGTTCTTGTTTTTTG
>JAIPER010000021.1 GCA_021737115.1 Desulfohalobiaceae bacterium | reverse complement strand
GCAAAAAACAAGAACAGAGCGAGCCGAACGTGCTTGTTGCTTATTCTGTGTTTGGAATTTGTCATTTGAGATTTATTTGTGATTTGGTGCTTGGGATTTGGAATTTCATGTTCTATTCAATTTGGGTTGCGGGCGAAGCAAGCTTTGGGGTTGTCAGTCTTTGTTGTAAAAACCAAATTGGATAAGCACCCAATTCTTAGGGAGAGAGAATAAAAGGATTTTTGATAAAGATGAACAATATCCTCGATTGCTCTTTTGCAGAGTTTCAATCCAGCATCCAAGAACTGGGGGAGTCGCCCTTCAGGGCCGATCAGATCTGGCAGTGGATCTGGCAGAAACGGTGCGCCGATTTTTCTGAAATGACCAACATCAGCAAGGGCCTGCGGGAGAAGCTGGGTTCGATCTATTCTTTGCACAGACCAGTGGTTCAGGTGGTGAAGAAGAGCCGGGACGGGACTATCAAGTTTCTGCTTCGGCTGGAGGACGGGGAACTCATCGAGACCGTCCTGATTCCGGAGAAGGATCACTACACCCAGTGCATTTCCTCCCAGGTGGGCTGCGCCTTGGGCTGCTCCTTTTGCAGCACCGCTCAGATGGGTCTCAAGCGGAATATGAGCTCCGGGGAAATCCTGGGACAGGTCCTGGTCGGTCTGAACTACCTGGACAGGGAAAAAAGCAGCCTGCCCCTTCGCAATATTGTATATATGGGCATGGGCGAACCTTTGCTCAACTGGCCTCGGGTCAGACAGAGTCTGGAGGTCCTTCGCGATCCCCGGGGGCTGAATTTTTCCTATCGCCGGGTCACCCTGTCCACCGTGGGCATACCGGGCAAACTGGAGGAGTTTGCAGCCACCGGTCTGGCCTCCCTGGCCGTGTCCCTGCATGCCCCGGATCAGGAACTGCGGTCCCGGATCATGCCCAAGGCGTCCGCCCTGGTTTCAGTGGATCAACTTATTGACATCCTGACCAGCCTGCCCCTTAGGCCGCGGCAGCGGATCACCGTTGAATATGTCCTTATCGGCGGAGTCAACGATGAAATCAAGCAGGCCAGGGAGCTGAACCGGCTCCTTTCGCACCTGAAAGCCAAGATCAACCTCATCGCCCTGAATCCGGCTCCGGAAATCGACTACCTCCGGCCGGATCAGGAACGGATTCTTGCCTTTGAGCGATACTTGTGGGATAAAGGGCAGACCGTGCACCTGCGCAAGGGCAAAGGTTGCGACATTGAAGCTGCCTGCGGCCAGCTGCGCAAACACAGCCGCAAAAACGAAGCAGGCGGTCAGGAACCTTTTTGAACAGCGACTGTGATTTTTATAAAAGTGATGATTGATTGCAAAAGGGTTTTAACCCTACTACGATATTTATTATTACGTCATTGCGGCGGAGGCCGGAATGACGGACAAGAGTAATGAATCATTTGAAGAAGTGAAAGTACACAAAAACATGATGAACCAAATTTGAAGTTATTAAAAATATATGCTATCATTTTAGACTATTAAGCTTAAATGTCAAAACGTTGATATACTGATCCAACTTAGCTTTTTGTGAAATTTGGGCCTGAACCCTTGGAGTCACCTGTCTTTGTTGTAAAAACCAAAATTGGATCAGTATACGAAGTCTGAATATCAGAGGTGGAACGGATGCTGGAGCCAGATTTTCAAAAAGGAGACGGTTTGCTGCCGGTTATAGTCCAGGATGAACATTCCGGCGAGGTCCTGATGCTGGCTTATATGAACAGGGCGGCCTGGGACAGAACCAGATCCAGCAAAGAGGCCCATTACTTCAGCCGGAGCAGGCAGAAGCTGTGGCACAAGGGGGAGAGTTCCGGGCATGTGCAGAAGGTGAAAAATCTGTATCTGGATTGTGATCAGGACACCATCCTTTTGAAGGTAGAGCAGGTGGGCGGCGCGGCCTGTCACAAGGGATACAGGAGCTGCTTTTACCGGGAAATCGGAGAAGAGGGAACACTGGTCTGTTCTCCGCAGATATTCGACCCCAGGGAGGTTTATTGATATGACCGGAACATCAGTCTTAAAACTGGGAGTGCCCAAGGGTTCACTCCAGGATTCCACCATCAAGCTCTTTGCCAAATCCGGCTGGAAGATCAATCTCTATCACCGCAACTATTTTCCGGACATCAATGATCCGGATATCCGCTGCAATCTCTGTCGGGCTCAGGAGATGCCGGTCTATATCGAGGACGGAACCCTGGATGTCGGCTTGACCGGAAGAGACTGGATCTTGGAAAACGAGGCAGACGTGGTCACGGTTTCGGAACTGGTCTACTCCAAGTCAAGCAACCGACCTGCCAGATGGGTCCTGGCGGTTGCCGGTGATTCTTTGTATCAGCGTCCCGAGGATCTGGCCGGAAAGAAGATTGCCACGGAACTGGAGAACTTCACCCGGAAGTATTTTCAAAACGCCGATATTCCGGTGGATGTGGAATTTTCCTGGGGGGCCACGGAGGCCAAGGTTGTCTCCGGGTTGGCCGATGCCATCGTGGAGGTCACGGAAACCGGAACCACGATCAAGGCCCACGGCCTGCGGATCATTGCCGAGATGCTGGTGACCTCGACCCGCTTGATTGCCAACAAACAGGCCTGGGAGGACCCCTGGAAAAGGAAAAAAATCGAGCAGATGAACACGCTACTCCAGGGAGCGCTCCGGGCTGAAAAAATGGTCGGCCTGAAGATGAATGTCAAAGAAACCGACTTAAACGCAGTGCTCGATCTTCTGCCCAGCATCACTTCACCGACCATGGCCGGCTTGCATCAGAGCGGATGGCTCTCCATCGAGATAGTGGTTGACGAGGATCTGGTTCGGGGCCTGGTGCCGGAACTCATCGCCATCGGGGTGGAAGGGATCATTGAATATCCCTTGAATAAAGTGATATGAAAACATTCCCTTATTCCAGCTTACGTTATATTTCGGTTCTTCTGTTGCTGGTTGCGATTGCTTCCGGCTGTTCCGGGCTGCAGGTCAGAGAACCTACTTTAGGAAAGGAAGTCCGGGCCAGGATGGACCTCTCCAAGTCCCATCTTAGAAACGGGCAGCCAAGACAGGGCTTGCAGGAGCTCTTGAGAATCCAGGACCGGGCCAAGCACATACCGGAATATCATTTTTTAATGGGCCTGACCCGGATGCAGCTCAGGGAGCCAGAGAGTGCGGCAGAGCATTTCAAGCAGGCAGTTGAACTGGAGCCGGGATACGGGGAGGCCTGGAACAATTTAGGGCAGGTTCTGGTGTCCCTGGATCGTTTGGAAAAGGCAGAAGAGGCCTTTAATAGGGCCTTGGATATACCGACCTATCTGACCCCGGAGTATCCCGCCTATAATCTGGCCAGATTGGAAATGAAAAGGGGCAGAACCGATCTTGCCTTGAAATACGCCGCGCTCTCGCTTGAAGAGAATAAGCGTTATTCTCCGGCCTATAGCCTCCTGGCAGAACTCTGGCTGGACAAAGGCAACATCCAGAAGGCGATACAATGGTTACAAAAAGGGATAGACAACAATCCGAACAATATCGAACTTATGTTGCCTCTGGCGATGAATTACCTTCGTCTTGGGCAAGAAAGACATGCAAAACAGTGGTTCTCACGTATCCTGGAAATCGACCCGGATTCCGAAGAAGCCCAGGTGGCCAGAGATTATCTGGACATCCTGTCCTGATGAAGCGGGCAAACAGATCGCAGATCATCGGCCGCATATTTTAGGGATAAATCCCTGGATCTACGACTTTGCCGCGTTTAATCTCTGGTCAAGACCGGCCGGTCTGTTGACCTGTCTGCAACTCTTCAGGCAGGCCGGAGCCAGGACGGCTCTGCTCGACTGTCTTGATCCCATGTGGTCGGATACGGCCTGGCCCAGGAGTCAGCGCTGCCATACGGGCAGCTACCCCAAGGTCAAGGTGGAGAAGCCGGGCTGCCTGCAGTCGATCCCCAGACAGTACAGCCGCTACGGTCTCCCCTATAACGCGGTCTCCACAGCCCTTTCCGGACTGAAGCCACCCCCGGATCTTGTACTCATCACCTCCATCATGACTTACTGGTATCCAGGGGTCCTGGCTGCCATCGACCTGGTCCGGTCCACGTATCCCAGGGTCCCCATCGTCCTGGGCGGGATTTACGCCACCCTCTGCTTTGAACATGCCAGGCAAAACTCCGGGGCCGATCTGATCGTACAAGGCCCGGTGGAGGACGAAGCAAACTGGAGCCGGATCTGGGGATTGCTGCAGGATACACCTCCGGATATTTCCGGCAAACCCTCTGCAGGACCTGCCCTTGATCTCTATCCCGAGCCGGATTATTCGATCATTCTTGGATCCAGGGGCTGCCCGTTCCACTGCGCCTATTGCGCCAGTGATTTGCTGAATCCCGGGTTTTCCCAGCGGGGTTTTGAAGAGGTCAGGGATGGTTTGTTTCCGGAGATCGGACGCGGGATCAGGGATTTTGCCTTCTATGACGACGCGCTCCTGGTCAAGCCCGAAACCTGGCTCAGGCCATTGCTTGAAGAGCTGAACGCCGTGGGCCTCCCGGTCAGGCTGCACACCCCCAATGCTCTGCACGTTCGTTTTCTCACCCCAAAAATCTGTAAGCTGCTGCACCAAGGCGGGTTGACCACCATCCGCCTCGGTCTGGAGACTGCGGATTTCAGTGAGCGCACGGACGAAAAACTCTCCAGCCGGGAATGGGATCAGGGGATCCGGAATCTGTTGGCAGTCGGGTTCAGACCCGAACAGATAGGGGCTTACATCCTCTTCGGGCTCCCGGGCCAGGACCAAAGGGAAGTGGTTCAGGCCATCAGCTTTGCGAAAAGATACAGGATTCGGCCGCATCTGGCCCATTATTCACCGATACCCGGGAGCCGTCTGTTTGCAGAGGCGAAAAGAAATTCTCCCTATCCTCTGGAAGAAGAGCCGCTTTTTCAGAACAATTCCATCTGGCCCTGTTACAAGGGCGGCTTCACCTGGCAGGAACGAACCTACTGGAAAAAAATTGTCGGCGCTGGATAGTTTTATAGAACGGTCCAGAGAGGCAGGTTTTTATCAGCCGAACCATAGCTGGAGGTCGTGATGAATAGGGTTGCAAAGGAAGCAGTTCTGGAGACATCCAACTTCTACCGTTTTCTGCGGACCTCGATGCGCATGAAGACCGCCCTCTACAGAGTCCTGCATGCCCGGGGGCTGGAGATCACCCCGGAACAGTGGTCGGTCCTAAGCTGCCTCTGGGAAAAAGAAGGCCTGTATTCTACTGAAATCGCAGAAAAGACCGGACGGGACAAGCATACGATTTCCAGGATCATCAACCTCTTGCTCAAGAAAGGGTTGGTCAGGCGGCAGAGGGATCCTCAAGATAAGCGGCGGGCCTACCTCTATTTGTCAGAAAAGGGCAGGGAGCTCGAGAGACCGGTGAATGCGGTGGTGGAAGATTTCTGCGCCAGGGTGTTTCGCGGGGTTTCAGAAAGCGAGGTCATGCAACTCCAGAGAATACAGGAGCGTTTTTTGGAGAATATTGTAAGGTTCAATGATGAATAGCATCCAGTTTGCTACGCCGGCCCGACGCTTCGGCCAGGCAGCCTGGATATCAGTAGGCCCCTTTTCCGGTCAGGATCTTAACGATTGTCTTGCATATGATCCGAAGATCGAACAGCAGGTTCCTGTTTAAGATATACATGGTGTCCAACCGGATCCGTTCAGCGTAGTTTTCAACGTCGCTTCGTTTATCTACCTGCCATGCACCTGTTATCCCAGGTTTTATCGAACAATAGAGCCCCCCCTGCTCTTGATAGTATTCAGCCATCTCTTTTTCGACAATGGGTCTGACCCCTACCACGCTCATCTCGCCTTTCAAGACGTTGAAAAACTGCGGGAGCTCATCCAGACTCGTCCGACGCAGAATTTTGCCGATCCGGGTCACGCGCGGATCGTTCTTCAGCTTGAAATGTTTGTTCCACTCCTGCCTGGAGGCCGGATCATTCTCCACGATTTCCCGGAGCCTGGCTTCTGCGTCCACTTGCATGGTGCGAAACTTCAGGCACTGAAAAGTCCTTCCGGCCATGGTCACCCGCTTGTGGCGAAAGAAAATCGGTCCCCTGTCCTCTAACTTGATCAAGAGGGCGATCATGGCAAACAATGGCGAAAAAACGATCAGGGTGAGGGCTGAAAACAGGAGATCGAAAATGCGTTTCAGGGTCTGGTCCGGATTGAAGTTGACCAGGACCATGTCCCCTAAGGTCTGGAGTTCCGCATTGTACATCCTGAAGGCAGACAGGTCGGGTATGAGCAGGATGTGGGCCCCGGAGGTCCTGATAGTAGACAGGACCTGGTTGATCCTCGCCTGGGCCCGAAAGGGCAGGGCGATGAAGACATAGTCAACCGGATGCATGGCCAGGTAAGTCTTCAGATCATTGATTCGTCCGAGCAGCGGCTTCGATGAAGCATGCAGCTTTGTGCCTGCCTTCGAATCATCGAAATATCCCTGGAGACGGATACCCGACCAGGGAATCTGTTCCAGATAGCTCTCCAGGGAACGCCCCAATTCACCGGCCCCGACTATGACCGCATTTTTGATAAAGACTCCGCGGTGTTGTACGAAACGAAGCCAGTATCGGACCAGGACGTGAACCAGGTAGAGGGCGCCGGGTCCAATGACGCCCCAGGTCAAAAGGATACGGCGGGAAAAGTTGTACGAGGTCTTGGTCACGAACAGGGCCAGGAAGACGAAGCCTAGAAGGACGGCCCAGGTCTTGAGGATGTTGCTGAGCTCTTCGGTTATATTCTGCCCGCGCCAGGGTTGATACATACGGACGGCATAGAGCAGGATATTGGAGAGACAAAAGACAAAAATGCAGAGATTGGTGTACGACGGCCGCCAAGGCACAGCATAGAGTATGGACAGAATCGGTATCAGGCAGATGACTACCAGAGTGTCCAGTAAATGGACCCCCAGGGTCAGCAAAAGATCTTCATTTCTATGGGAAAGCTGTTGAAACATGGTTGTCCAGTCTGTTTCAATAAGAATGAATTCTCAAACCGCGAAGGACTTCAATGAGTCCCCAGCCCATGCCCAACTGGGCGATAAAAAAGGCGCAGGTTCCTCCAAGCAAAGGTATTTTTTGTCTCAGAGCAGGGAAACACAGACCCAGAACACAAAGGCTGTATATGAAGATCTGGGCTATAAAAAGCAGGAGATAAGCAGGGTGCTCAAAGGACAGAATGAAAGAGATAAGAAGGATTGTGGTCAGAAAAAACGGGCTGAACCAGCGCAGTATTTTGTGGGATAGAAGAGAGAAGGAGAGTAAGGGGTAGCATTTCGGGTTTAAGATCTCTCTTCTTCGCCATAAGCCGAGGAGGTTCCGACTGGCGAGCCGCCTCCTGACCCGCATTTCGTCCCGGAGGCTTTTGGCAGACCAGGTATCGAACACTTTGGCCTTGTCCGCAAAGACGGTCTTGTACCCCTTCAGGGCGAGATCAAGAGGGATGATGAAGTCGTCGCCGGTGTCAGGGTCAAGTGTTTGGAAACAGGAGCGGCGAACCGCAAAAGCTGAACCGAACAGCGAAATCAGGACTCCCAGTGCGGATTCTGATTTCCGAATCAGGTTTTCAAAGCGTCCATAGGTGGATTGGACCCCGGAATTATCCCAGTCCGGTTTCCAGAACATAACATTCGTCCCTACACACCCAACACGCGGATCTTCAAAATACGGCATGACTTCCCTGAGACAGTCCGGGGCCAGGCGCGAATCAAGATCCGTAAAGAACAAAATGGGGTACTTGGCCTGGGCCACTCCGAAATTCTGGGCCAGACTCTTGCCCTGATTGCCTGGGAGTTCAAAGACACGGATTCTGTTATCCTGGAGGCTTTTTGCCAGTTCTACGGTGTTGTCCGTGGAGCCATCAGAAACCACGATGATTTCCATATGATCTGACGGAAATTCCTGGGCAAGAAGATCATAAAGCTTTTCTTGTACTTCCGTTGCCCCGTTAAAGACCGGCAAAATCACAGAGATTCCGGGGAGGAACGTATCTTGTCTGAACCCATCAGATTTTATCGGCTGATACGGCTTGGACAGATGGGCAAGGCCTGACATGATAAAGGGATACAGAACCCATGCAAAGACAACAAGTAAGGCAACTAACCAGAATAAAACAATAAATATGTTCATGGACTTTCAGGATAATACTGTTAGAGTATTCAGATTGCAACCTTTTGAACTTGTGAATATTTTTCCATTTGCATTTATCTTTTCATCAGGCCCCAACAAAAGCCCAGGGCAGATACCAACTTCAGGATAAGCGTCTGCAATGCCATGATGCAGGATTTGCTTTGATAATACAAAGCAGTCAGAGTCAGTGCATACAGGCCGATAACCAGGATGAATAAACTCAGAGCTAAAGAAAAAGCTCCAACCAAAAGGCAGGAAAGGCTCCCAATGAGCAGAAGAAATGTGCAGGTAAAAAAGAGGTGATATTTTTTAGCAAAATGGTACCAGGCCAGGCAGCGTAAGGATCGGCCCCAGGATTTTCGATATCCTCTACCGGAGCCGACCCCATGGCGAATGAAAGAAGTCCTGATCTGTTTCGAAAAATTGGTGTCTTCCGGCTTGAGTTGCACAAGCATTGGAATGAAGAGTCTGGCCGTTTCTTTGCCGGCACATTTGAGGCGAATTATCTGGTCTACATCGGCACTTCCCTCCAGGGTTTCGTCCATTGGGTAATGAAGAACGATGTCTCTCACAAAGAGGTATGGCCCGCCCAGGGCTTGAAAAAAAGGGGACCGGGATCTTGTGGTTCGTTCCACCCGATGCCTGATTATCGAAGAACCTTGATAATTGCCTACCCATGTCCCGGCGACTGCAGATAAACCAGGGTTGTTTTCAAGCGAACGAAGCGCCTGGTTCATCCATCCCTGGACTAAAGCGCAGTCACTGTCCACAATTTGAACATATGTTCCCTGGGCCATGGAAAATCCTAGATTCACAGCCTTGGAGTAACTTCTCGACTCGGCCGGGATGTGGCCTATGGTCACATTGTAATCCTGAATGATCTCTAAGGAACCATCTGTTGATCCACAGTCAACGACGATGATTTCCGAAAGCTGTCCGGTTTCATCTATGGCCGTTTTGATTGAATCAAGACACAAGGCGATGGTCTTGGCTTCATTGTAACAGGGAACGATATAGCTGTGCATTATATGAGATGATTCCATTTCGACTTCTTTTATTCTCTATGTAGAATCCGGCTACGGAAAAAAAGAATCCATCGCCGATAGGGAATCCCCGTCAATAAGGCTAAAAGAGCTATAAGACAGCGAAGCACAGCACGAAAGATGAAAAAATGTCTCAAAGACCGAAAAGTTTCTTGTATTCCTTTCTTGATTTCATTTTTCAAGAAAAATCGTTGGGCTATGGCAACGTGATAGGAAGCAATGGCTTGATCCTTTAACCCTCTGGTTTTGAGTTCTGATTCATGGAGTTCAAGGAATCTTTTATAAGAAAAAAGTTTTTTTTCAGGATCACTGCTGCGACTCTGCCCTGTTTCGTAATCAATGACAATGTTGGTCAGGGGTTCTGAAACAAAATCTATTTCCCGGATTTTTGCGATCCTGAGCCAAAGATCCCGGTCTTCGGCAATATCATTTTGTTCGTAGAATCCCCCCAGCTTTTCAAAAATGTCCTTCTGAAGCAGCACGGCTGAAGTTGAGCCCACAATTGGCTGACTGATCAACAGAGCCTTGACCCAGTCAGTATGCCGATGAGGTTTAATGACATAAGGAACAGAGCCTTGGGGATAAAAACGTGCACCGCAAAAGACCAAAGCAAGCTTGTCTGGACTTTTCTTAAACAAATCAAGTTGCTTTTCAAGTTTTTTAGGATCCCACCAATCACCAGCGTCAAGAAAAGAAAGGTATTCTCCCTGAGCATGCTTACCAGCTATATTTCGAGAAAATGCTACGCCACAATTACTCGCATTATATATCCAGGTAATTCTCGAATCATTTTCAATTTTGTCAATGCCGGAAAAGGGTTGCAAACTCCCATCATCAATAGCTAAAAGTTCTAAGTTTCTATATGTCTGTCCAAGTATACTGTTTATGCTCTTTTTCAAAGACTCAAACGAGTCATTATAAGTTGGGAGGAGAACCGAGACAAGTTCTGTCATGGATGTTTCCAACTGTTGAGGTTGATATCAAGGATTTTTTCCAACGCTTCGATGTCCGGATAATATTTAGAACGTAAGAAGCGGTCCATCGCCGGATCCAAAGCGGGAATATTGTTTGGTTCTTTCAAGTTGAGTTTAATGAGTCGTTCTTTTATCAATTTTCTGGTATATTTCGGAACAAATGGTTTGAACCAATTTTTGATTGGCATAGGTTTTTGTAACCATTGCATGCATACAGAACTCTTTGGGACGGATGCCTTGTTTTTGATACCGATTGTTTGCAACTCTACATCAGTTTTGGCATGTAAAAACCGAAACGTTTGCTTTGCTACCGTTTGTATATTACTTACCATGTCTTCGAAGAAGATAATATGAAACTGGTCCTTTTCAAAAACAGCAAACCAGTGTTTGAGCTGCTGGGCATACAGTCCATCTTGAAAATAGCTTGCCCAAATATCGGGATTTTCAGCAAGCCGATGTTTTTCTAAATCCACGGCCTTTTCAAAAGATTCTGATTCCTTATACACCCGTACTCTGTGAAGGTAGTGAGAAAAAGCCCTTTTGACTGGATCTCGGAGGATAAGGATAAATTGCAATGACTGCTTGGTATTGCACTCAAGCAAGCGAGGGATGACTTTTCCGTGACGATGAAAGTAATTAGGCGTACAATCACCCCGTTTGTGAACATCTTGGGTGTCTTTAAAAAACGTATTGAGATAGTGTTGAAAGCCTAATTGATAATTTTCATCATTGTCATAAAAATGGGGTTCTGTGACTACAGGAATAAAAATTTGGGAGTGTTGATTCAATATTTTTGAAAAATATGTGGTTCCACATTTTGCTGCTCCGATGATCAAAAATTGAGGCTTCATATTGAACTGATTCTTAGTAATTGCTGATCTCATAAATATATAAAAATATTTTATACAATATCAAAACTTATATTTAAAAAGATATATATCATCTTCATATCGTTTTCCTATCATCTCTATTGTTTTTTTAGTGTAAAATTGTTTATAATTTTTAGCATCATTGGAATCTTTAAATTCATAATTCGATTTTTCAATACTTGACATTTGATGTGATAATTCATTATAATGAATTTTTAATAGATTACAAATCTTTTTATAATCGTAATGCAAATTTTCATAATATCCTATATGATTTACAACAAATTTATTTTTGTAACGGATGAATTTATATTGCGATATCCAATGAACATTTGCTTTCTTATCAATTCCGCTATTTGAGCAAATCCAAGCAACAAATTTATCAAAAGGCATACAATAATATAATCCATGATATTTTTTAAAAAACATTTCAACATTTTTTTGATTTTTATGACATATTTTGTTTAAATAGCAGGAAACAATTCTGCTCCATGGGTTCCTAACAAATGCAAATTTAAAATACGAATTATAATTAAAGTATATATCTTTCAGATTGATATTCTTTTTGCTAATTAGATGATTTAATTGTTTTGTCAATGAATTTTCAATACTTGTTGTAGCAACTTTTGGTATTTTAAACCAAACAAACTTTTTTTCATTTGATACTAATTTTTCATGTATATATGCTTTATTGTATAATATTGATAATAATTTTTTTCTCATTATATTACAATTCTATAAATAAATTATATTATAAATTATTTTTGGGTATACTCATTATACCTGTAATTTTGTATAGGCCTATAAAAAGTAATATATTCATAATAATTAAACTGCTGGATGTAGCTATAGCAGCACCAAGCATTCCAAATGTAGGTATAAGAACAAGATTCAATATTAAACCGATCAATGTGGCTACGGCAACTGATTTCGCGGTGACTGACTCTTGGCCAACCATATTCAAAATCAACCCTACAGAACCTGTTGCTGCATTAAATAATTGGCCTAAACTCAAAATAACTAGAGGATGATAGGCGTCTTGAAAATTAGCACCAAATACAAGTGGGATGATCCAAGGGCCTCCAAAAATTAAAATCAGAGACATTGGTAGTGCAAAGGCTAAAGAGCCAAGAATGCTTTTATTGACTAATCGCTGTAACAGTTGCATCTTTCCTGCTGTTGCCAATGTAGATACGGTTGGTGCAATGGTCATGTTTACAGCCTGAAGTCCAAATGGAATCAGCAGAGCTCCACGTTGAGCTACACGAAATAAACTGACATCGTCAGGTCCTTGCAGAACACCGAGAAGGAAAGTAGCAATTTCTTTATCCAAAACCTGCATGCCGCTGGCGAATACAAAAGGGGGAATGTATTTGATCCATTTAGATGTTTCGTATTGAGGTCGGCCTTGTTTTACAGATTTAGGTAGAATCTTGTAGAGGAATATTGAAGTGAAAACAAGAATAATAGAACAACTTGATATCTGGGAAGCAATAGCATAGTGCGGGTTAATGGTCCAGTCAGTAAGATAGAACATACCACCAACTATACTTAAAACCAATAATGGCCGGATGGTCATACTCAGCTGTCCAAGTAAAACATGGCCTAATCCACGAATCGAGGCAGCTTGCAGCCTTATGGCCGTTGTTAATGGAATAAGAGGCAATGCTAATAGAAAAGCCGACAATATTTTGCTTTCCTTGTAAAAATAATAACCGAACCAAAAAGCACACAAGGCCAAAAAAAATGATGATAATAAGCTTAATTGAGTAAAACGAAGAAGCAGACCCAACAATAGATGATGTTCCTCCCTGGCTCGGTAGGTAGCTACTTCACGAATCAAAAGCGACTGCCCGCCCAGCATTGCAGGTACAGTTAAAATCTGAATTATTGATAGACAAAAAGCATAAATACCGAATCCAGTTACACCAAGTACACGTGCAAGGATAACGGCCATAAGCATCGTTAGGGTTGTATTCCCAATTTTTAATATAAATGATCCAGAAAAACCATGAATGAGTTGTTGTTTTATGGACCGAGAATTGGGTATTTGTGAAGCATTCCGAACCAATCGGATCTCCTTTTACGAACATCTTCCAGAACATGGATAAGCAGCAATCGATGCAGACAAGGACATCAAGGGCATTGATAAGATGGCTAGACCTTACTTCACCCGGTAGACCCTGGCCCAAGGGAAGTTATCTATGACCAGTTCGAAATGTTTTTTATAATCACCAGGATCTTTGATCAGCATCTGGATCATCATGGACCTGTAGATTGTCCTGTCCATGATATAAACCTCTTGCGAGAGTTCGTTGACTATGGCGTGGATGTTTTCCTTTGCAGGCCAGGAGCGGTGATATGCCTTCTCCTTTTGGATGAGATCCATTGTTTTTAACTTGATAGGACCGTTTTGCGTCTGAAGGGTCCCTTCATTTAGATCGAGTTTCACCTTTCCCCTGATCCGTTGTATTTTTCCAGGATATCCTTTTCCTGAGACAAGGTCCCAGTTTCCGAAATAGGATATCCAGTAGGCCAGCTTCATGTTCTCCCAGGACAAGACCAGATACAGAGGCGGCAGGTCTTTGGGCCAGTCCCTGCGATCCCTGGACAGGCTTTGAATCAAGGCTGCAGCCTCTTGCCCCTTCATTTTTGAAAATGAAGGCAAGGGCTTTGCCGTAAAATACAGAGAACGAAGCTTTGTTCTGTTTAGTTCGTCTGCACCGGCCCGATCCTCCATGATTTGTCTGTATTGCGATTGAGCGCTATATTTCATGACCTGATTCGCCTGGAGAGACGAGGGTGTGGAATGGACCAAAGCCAGGGGATACAGGTAGGGGCCGTAATGGGCCACGCCGTCACCAAAAGAATATCGCTCTGCGTAGTACTGGGCTGCAAACCCATAGTCCCACCACTGCCAGAGTTGGGCATGGATCGGGGTGGATTTTTTACTTTGATTCAGGATCGAGGCATAGGTTTTGGGTATGATCGGACCAGGCCGCAGGGTGTGGGCGGTACTGAACACGAGCCAGGCTACGGGAATCGTTATCATGAGTTGTAAGACCCAGCGATAGAGAGTCGTAATACGAAATTTTTGCAAGAGAATGCTGAGTCCAACCCCTAGACCTAGTCCAAGGACCGGTCCCCCGTACATGGAAAACCGGTTGCCGAGCTTGAAGGACAAACAGGCGAGAAGGAGCAGGGGGAAGCAGATGAGCGCCGGGGGATAATGCCAGATTATCAGGATAAAACCTAGAAGGCCTGCAGCAAAGACCGTCCAGTGTATTCCGGTTCTGAAAATGAGCTGGGAGAAATCGATATTCTGAACTTCACGGATGCTCTGTTTTACAGAGGGAAATTTGATAAGAGTTTCAGCGTCTTGGCTTGAAGCTATTTTGGCATAGCTGAGGATGGGATCAATGAGTTGAGTGACGACAGACCATCCGTTGAGTAAAGGATAAAGGATAAGGACCAGCACCAGAACAAAGAGCCCGAGATGCCGTTTTGAGCAGAAATCAGGAGCATAGGAAATTGCCCCCAGAAGAAGTCCAGCCAGAGGCAGAGCAAGCCATCCCAGTTTACCGAAAGCCAGAATGATGGCCAATCCTCCACAGATTGCCTGCCAATCCACGGATTGCTTCAGGAAGACGAGCACAAAGACGGCGATCATCAAAATATACATGGCTACAGGATAGCCACTGGGATAGAACCACATATACAAAAAAAAGGCCAGCCCAACCCCAAAGGCCCGCCACCAGATGGAAGCGACAGAGGGGAGTGCATCAGAAGATGTTTCTGGTGAATCACCTGAAAGGCTATGATCCTGCCCGGACTTTTTCGCTTTCCGAGATGGTTGTTTCTTCTGTTTCGAAACCGACTTTTTGTTAAACACGATCCATCGGGATCTGGTGATTGGTGTCAGCCAGCAGATGAGGGCCGTGGTCAAAAGCAAAGGCAAAAAAAGGGTCAGGATATCGGTATCACCGAATCCTAGCCTGGTGCGAAGAAGAAAACCAAAACTGGTGGTGGCGATGAATCCTGCAATAACGCCGGCCTCGGCATATCCCCAGAAGGCGCAGAGCAGACAGACCGGAATGACCGCCAGGGGGGCAACGATCGCGGGCAGCCAGAAATTGAGGGTGCCGATGGACAGGCCGGTCAGGGTGTGCAAAATAGACAAAAACCCGCACATGGCCTGGTCTGCCCATCTCCCGATCCCCTTGGCTCCGGCCATCCAGCCGTAGGCGTCATGTGTGCCCATGAGCGGTTCGCCGTTGAATGATAAGGAGGCTTGATCCCAGAAGGGGAGTTCCAGGAGGCGTATTCCTACGGCCGGCAAATAGGCTAGAAGACAAGCGATAGCGAGCAAAAGGAGGCTGTTGAGGCGTTTTTCAGAAAGGTGCCCGGATTCTGTAATGTTTTTGCGGTAAATCATGGTCATCTGTTGTGCGCGAGGAAAAAGCGTATTGTTTTCTCCAAGCCGCTGTCCAGGGACTCTTTCGGGGTCCAGCCCAGGACATTTCCGGCCTTGGTGGTGTCGGAGTAGTTTCGCTGGACATCCCCCAGGCGTGGACTGGAGTGCGTGATTTTCATGGAGATGGAATGTTCTTCTAGTTTTTGCTTAAGCAGTCTTGACACTTCGCTCACCGAGTGTTCTCTGCTGGTGGCGATTTGAAAAACTTCTCCTCCGATATCCGCCTTGGCCGATCTGAGGATCGCCTCTAGAAGATCGTCTCTGTAGATGAAGTCCCTGGTCTGGGTGCCGTCACCGAATATCTCGCAGACCTCCCCGGCCAGGGCCTGTTTGATGAATTTGGCCACGAGGCTCGATTTGTGAGTGGACCCTGGTCCATAGACATTGCCGAAGCGAAGGGCAATGGTTTTAAGCCCATACGTTCTGTAGTAGGCCGAGCAGTATCCTTCTCCGGCCAGTTTACTCGCCCCATACGGGGAAACCGGATGCGGGGCCAGCTCTTCGTGGATCGGAGGGGTGACTTCACCCACTGGAGCCCCTGAAGAAGCGAAGATAAATTTTCCCACTTCGTTATGCCTGGCGGCCTCCAGCATGTTCAGGGTGCCCAGCACATTGGCCTGCATATCTCCCCTGGGATTTTCAACCGAAGGGCCGACACCTGTATTGGCCGCAAGATGGATAACGGCCTCCACTCCCTGAGCAGCCTTGGTGCAGGTTTCCGGGTCCTGAATGTCCCCGACCACGAGTTCACATGAGCCGCCCTTGGTATGCCAGGTGTCTGAGGCGGTGCGCTCGGCTTCCTGAAAGCCGCAGACTGTTACCAGGTCCTCGCGTCCACCTACGCTCAGGTTGTCCAGAATTCGGATCCGCAGCCCGGCTTTCATCTCCAGCAGGTAAGACACCAGGGAGGAGCCGATAAATCCGCAGCCGCCGGTTATTAGCCAGAAGTTAGGAGTTAGGAGTGAGGAGTCAGAAGAGAGTGAGTAGTGAGGAGCTACCATGTGATTCCCTTGAAAATAACATCTTTCCTGATATTTGATTGATATTGCTGCACAACCCGAAACATCTCTTCCATGACCTCATCGGTCAAGAAGTGGGGCTCGACCCCGATGTCGATCAGGCCCTGGTAGGTGGGGTTGTAGTAGTGCTCTTCGGCCTCCTTGCGCGGATTCTCCAGGTGGTCGATGCGGACGTCGTAGCCAAGCCTGTTTCCCACCCGCCGGGTCTTTTCCGCGAGTTCATTGGCGGAAAAGGTCTCCATGATCTGGTTGAAGATCCGTAGCTCTCCAGGTTTGGCCGGCGTTATTTCGGACCTGTGCACGCACTGCAGGGTGTCCTTGATATTCAGATAGCCCCGGGTCTGTCCGCCCTGGCCGTAAACGGTCAGGGGATAGCCGACCACGGCCTGGGTGATGAAGCGGTTGACGATGGTTCCGAAGATCTCGTCATAGTTGAAGATGGTTTTGAGGCGGTCGTCCACCACCGATTCTTCTGTTTCGATGCCGTAGACCGGCCCCTGCATCAAATCGGTAACCTTCAGATCCCACATGCGGACCCCGAACCACATGAGATCGGTGTCCATGATCTTGGTGGTGTGATACAAAGAGCTGGCCTGGCGCGGGAAGAGGAATCTGTCGGTTCTGCCTTTATGTTCGATATCCAGCCAGCCTTCCTCGATGTCGATGTTTGGGGTGCCGTACTCGCCCATGGTACCGATGTGAATGATATGGGTCTCTCTGGAAAAATCGCGCAGGGCGAACAGGAGGTTGTTGGTCACCAGGAGATTGTTGGCAAGGGTGATGTTGGCGTATTTGTAGTTGATAAGGGAATAGGGGGCCGAGGGCTGCTCCGCATAATGCATGACGGTATCGGGTATGCCGGTAAAGCTGTGGTCAAGGGCAAAGGAATATCCTGTCCGGCCGTCGAACAGAGAGCGCATGCTTTCCGGATCCGTAAGATCGGCTATGACCACCTTGATCTCCCGTCCGGTTTGCTCAGACCAGATCTTGGCCCGTTCCTGCAGGCTGGGGACCGGATAGAGCATCCCAACGTCCAACTCGACGCAGCTGTTTCTTCTGAAATAGTTGTCGACCACAGTTACCTGGTAACCGCGGGAAGAAAAGTACATGGCTGTCGGCCAGCCCAGATAGCCATCGCCGCCTAAGATGAGGATATGTGACATAAGATATTCCTTTGCAACGAGGTGAATGACAGTTTCACATTTGTTTCTTGTTCACGTTTCGATCAGCGAAAATCGGCCGCGCCGACATGGTTGATATTTGACATAGACCCTTTGAATGGGTGTCCTCTACCTTTTGCTGCCTCATTCCAGCCTTCCAGAATTACTATTCGACTTCTTACCGATCAC